>JAIYEK010000061.1 GCA_027487015.1 Erythrobacteraceae bacterium
GACCTCGATCAGGTCGTCACCGATCTGACCGGCGCGGCCTTCGGCTCGGCGGGCGAACGCTGCATGGCGCTGCCCGTGGTGGTGCCGGTGGGCGAGGAGACGGCGGAGCGCCTCAAGGAAAAGCTGCTCAAGTCCATCGCGGGCCTGCGCATCGGGGTCTCCAACGATCCCGAGGCGGATTACGGCCCGGTCGTCACGCCCGAACACAAGGCGCGGATCGAACAGTGGATCACCACCGCCGAGCAAGAGGGCGCCGAGATCGTTGTCGACGGGCGCGGGTTCACGCTGCAGGGCCACGAGAAGGGCTTCTTCGTCGGACCGACGCTGATCGACCACGTCACCCCGCAGATGAAGAGCTATCAGGAGGAAATCTTCGGCCCCGTGCTCCAGATCGTGCGCGCGGCGGACTTCGAGGAGGCGGTGCGCCTGCCCTCCGAGCACCAATATGGCAACGGCGTCGCGATCTTCACCCGCAACGGCCACGCGGCGCGCGAGTTCGCCGCGCGGGTGAATGTCGGGATGGTCGGCATCAATGTGCCGATCCCGGTGCCGGTCGCCTACCATAGCTTCGGCGGGTGGAAGCGGTCCGGCTTCGGCGATATCGACCAGTACGGCACCGAGGGCCTGCGGTTCTGGACCAAGAACAAGAAGATCACCCAGCGCTGGCCCGATGGCTCGCAGGATGGTTCGAACGCCTTCGTCATTCCGACGATGGGCTGACGCGGGGATGCGCGCGTTTCTGCTGATGCTGTGGGCGGCGCTGCTGGCGCTGGCCACCCCCGCACAGGCGCAGGACAAGCGGATCGCGCTCACCTTCGATGATGTGCCGCGCGGTGCGGGGGCGTTCTTCACGCCGGAGGAGCGCTCGCGGCGGTTGATCGCGGCGCTGCGCGAGGCGGGCGTGGCGCAGGCGGCGTTCTTCGTGACGACCGAGAACCTCGATGCCCCCGACGGCGCGGGGGGCGAGGCGCGCATTGCCGCCTATGTCGCGGCCGGGCACGTTATCGCCAACCACAGCCATTCGCACAGGCATACCGATGAGACCGACGCCGCCGCTTACCTCGCCGATCTCGACCGCGCCGCTGCATGGCTGAAGGGCCGCCCCGGCTATCGGCCGTGGTTCCGCTTCCCCTTCCTCGACGAAGGCGGTCGCGATGCGGCGAAGCGCGATGCACTGCGCGCCGGGCTCGCGGCACGGGGGCTGAGGAACGGCTATGTCACCGCCGACGGGTCGGACTGGCATCTCGAACAGCTGACCCTCGACGCCAAGGCCGCTGGCCGCGCGATGGACATGAAGGCCCTTCGCAAGCTCTATCTGCAATCGCAACTTGGCGGGATCGCCTATCACGAGGCGCTCGCCCGCCGCACATTGGGCCGCTCGCCGCCGCATGTGATGCTGCTCCACGAGACAGACCTCGCCGCGCTCTACATCGCCGATCTGGTCGCCGAGCTGCACAATGATGGCTGGACCATCATCACCGCCGACGAGGCCTTCGCTGACGCGGAACTCGCCGCCGCCATGCCGATTGTGCCGCACACCTCGGGCACGCTCACCGGCATGATGGCATGGGAGCGCGGCGTGCAGCCCCCGCTCGCGCCGCTGTGGATGAGCACCGAGATGATGAGCTGGATGTTCGAAACGAAGGTGCTGACCTCCCCCGAGCCGCAGGGCTGACACCCGTCCCCGCGCCGAAGTTGCGCGCCGCGCACCATGCCGCTTGGCTTGGGCGCCGCTTTGCCGCTAAGGGCGCGCGCTATGGTCAACACTGCGGCCCACCTCTGACCCTCGCATGAAGCAGGTCTTTGCCAACATGGGCTGGCTGCTCGGCGGGCGCGGGTTCAACGCGGTGCTGAGCCTGCTATACCTCGCCATCGCCGCGCGCACGCTGGGGACCGACGGCTTCGGCTACATGGCGCTGATCATTGCGCTGGGCCAGGCGATCACCGGCTTTTCGAGCTTCCAGACCTGGCAGTTCATCGTGCGCTGGGGCGCGGACCCCGAGAACCCCGGCGTCGATATCGAGCGCGCGCGCGAGGCGACGGGGTTTGCCGTTGCGCTCGATCTGCTGTCCTTTGCGGGCGGCACGGTCGCCTCGGCGGTGCTGGTGCTGACCGCGCCGCTGTGGCTTGACGTCCCGCCCGACCTCATGTGGCTGACCTTCTGGTACTGCGTGATCTCGGTGGCGACGATCCGCACTACGCCCACCGGCATGCTGCGGCTCCATTCCGAATACGGCAAGGCGACCTGGGCCGAGGCGGTGCAGCCGGTGATCCGCGCGGCCGGGGCGGGTCTCGCCTGGTGGCTGATGCCGACGGTAACCGGCTTCATCCTCGCCTTCGCGGCGTCCGAGGTGGGCACGGCGCTGGCGCTGTGGGTGGTCGCCGCGCAGGTGCAGCCGGTGAGCCTCGCCTCGGTGAGCCTCAAGGCGATCCCCGCACGCTATGACGGGGTGTGGCGCTTTGTCGTGTCGACCAACCTCTCCAGCAGCCTTGCGGTCGCGGGCAAGCAGGTGATGATCCTTCTGGTGGGCACCTTCGGCGGGGCGTATCTGGCGGGCGGTTTCCGCATCGCCAACCAGCTCGGTGTGGCGCTGATCGCGCTGGCGCAGACGATCTCCAAGGCGATCCTGCCCGAGCTGGTGCAATCGCGTGACAGCGCGGTCGAGATCGCGCGGCGCATGGCGAACATTGCCGCGATTGCCGGGGTGACGGCAGTGGTCACCGCGATTCTGTTCGGGCGCGAGGGCCTTGCGCTGATCGCGGGCGAGCAGTTCACCGGCTTCTACTGGGCGATGATCATCCTCAGCATCGCGGGCGCGGTCGAGCTGGTGGGGGCGAGCCTGGAATCGCTGCTGATCTCGGCCGGCAAGGCGCATATCGCCTTCCTCGTGCGGCTGGTGCCGACGATCCTCGCGCTGCTGATGCTCGAAAGCGCGATCGGCTGGAAGGGCGCGCAGGGGGCGGGCTTTGCGGTGCTGGGGTCGAGCCTGCTCGCGGTGGTCGGCTTCTACGTCGCGATCGTGAACCTCAAGCAGTTCCGGCTGGTGGTGGAGCCTGACGACGAAGGGGCGGACCAACGGCCCGCCCCTCCGAAAAACTAGAGCCTTTTCGTCGGCCCTTACCCCTCGAACGCCAGCTTGGGCTTCCTTGCCGCGCCCGTTTCATCGAGCCTGCGCCGCGGTGAGTAGTAGGGCGCCTGCTTCAACGCCTCGTCCCCTTCGAGCGCACGCTCGACCACGCCGCGGAAGGCGGTGATGAACTGGTCGATCGCGGCCTTGCTCTCGGTTTCGGTCGGCTCGACCAGCATTGCGCCGTGGACCACAAGCGGGAAGTACACCGTCATCGGGTGATAGCCCTCGTCGATCAGGCCCTTGGCGACATCGAGCGTCGAGAGCCCATTGGTGAAGTCCTTGTCGCCGAACAGCGCCTCATGCATGCACGGGCCGCTGGCACCGAAGGGGGCGTGGAGGATGTCCTCCATCGAGCGCAGGATGTAGTTGGCGTTGAGCACAGCATCCTCGGCGACCTGCTTGAGGCCATCCGCCCCGTGGCTCAGGATATAGGTCAGCGCGCGGGTGAACATGCCCATCTGTCCGTGGAAGGCGGTCAGGCGGCCAAAGGCCTGCGTATGGCCGAACTCGCTCGCGCTCTCTTCCTCGACCAGATGCACCACGCCGTCGGCGGTGCGCGCCGTGAAAGGCATCGGGCCGAAAGGCGCGAGCGCTTCGGACAGCACCACCGGCCCCGAACCCGGCCCGCCGCCGCCGTGCGGGGTGGAGAAGGTCTTGTGGAGGTTGATGTGCATCGCATCGACGCCAAGGTCGCCCGGGCGCACCTTGCCGACGATCGCGTTGAAGTTCGCCCCGTCGCAATAGACGAAGCCGCCCGCCGCGTGGACCGCATCGGCCATCTCGCGGAAGTCCTTCTCGAACAGGCCGCAGGTGTTGGGGTTGGTGATCATCACTGCCGCCACGTCAGGCCCGAGGCGGGCCTTGAGCGCGGCGACGTCCACGCGGCCTTCGGGGGTCGCGGGGATGTCCTCCACGCGGAAGCCTGCAAAGGCGGCGGTGGCGGGGTTGGTGCCGTGGGCGCTTTCGGGCACCAGTACGACATCGCGCTTGTCACCGCGCGCTTCAAGCGCGGCGCGGATGCAGAGCATTCCGCACAGCTCGCCATGCGCGCCCGCCTTCGGGCTCATTGCGACGCCGTGCATGCCGGTTAGCGTGATCAGCCAATGCGCCAGCTCGTTCATCACCTCGAGCGCGCCTTGCACGGTCGAGACCGGCTGGAGCGGGTGGACATCGGCGAACCCGGGAAGCCGCGCCATCTTCTCGTTGAGGCGCGGGTTGTGCTTCATGGTGCAGCTGCCGAGCGGGAAGAAGCCGAGGTCGATCCCGTAGTTCTGACGGCTCAACCGGGTGTAGTGGCGCACCGTCTCGGGCTCGGTCAGGCCGACGAGGCCGATGGCCTCGCTCCGTTCCAGCCCGCCGAGACGGGTCGGGGCGCTCGGGTCAATCTCGGGCAGGTCGACCCCGGTCACATCGCTGCGGCCGATCTCGAACAGCAGCGGTTCTTCCAGCATCAACCCGCGGTTGCCGGTCGAAGTGACGGGGCCGCCAAGGAAGCCGCTCTCGGCGATCTGCATTTCGGGCTTCCAGCCAGACTTGTTGGGGGCGTTCACTGTGCGGTCTCCTTGATGGCGGCTTCAAGCTCTTCGGCGAGCCGTTCGATATCTTCCTCGGTGGTGGTCTCGGTCACGGCGACCAGCAGCGCATGCTCCAATGCCGCGACCCCCGGATAGAGCCGCCCCAGCGAGACCCCGCCGAGCACGCCGCGGTCGGCCAGCCCGCGGATGATCTCGCGCGCAGGCCGGCCGGGCAGCATCACGGTGAACTCGTTGAAGAAGCCGTTGTTGAGCACCTCGACCCCCGGCACCTTGGCCAGACGGTCAGCCGCAAGGCACGCCAAGCGGTGGTTCTCCGCCGCCAGCTCGCGCAGGCCCTTTTCGCCCAGCAGCGTCATGTGGACCGTGAAGGCGAGCGCGCAGAGCCCCGAGTTGGTGCAGATGTTGCTCGTCGCCTTCTCGCGGCGGATGTGCTGTTCGCGGGTCGAGAGCGTGAGCACGAAGCCGCGCTTGCCCTCGGCGTCAGTGGTCTCGCCGCACAGCCGCCCCGGCATCTGGCGCACATGCTTGGGATCGCGCACCGCAAACAGGCCGAGGTAGGGCCCGCCGAATTGCAGGCCGACGCCGAGCGCCTGGCCCTCGCCCACCACGATGTCCGCGCCCATCTCGCCGGGGCTCTTGATCGCGCCGAGCGCCACCGGCTCGGTGTTCACCACCACCAGCAGCGCACCCTTGGCGTGGGCCGCCTCGGCAACTGGCGTGAGATCGGCGATGCGGCCGAGGATGTCGGGATATTGCACCACGACGCAGGCGGTCTCCTCGTCGATCCGCCCGATCAGGCCGGCGAGTTCGGGATCGGGCGTGATCGAGGGCAGCGCGTCGGCAATCTCGTCACCGGTGTAGTGCGCCATGGTCTTCACGACCTCGGCATAATGCGGGTGCAGCGCGCCCGAGAGCACCGCACGCTTGCGCTTGGTGACGCGGGTCGCCATCGCGACGGCCTCCCAGCACGCGGTCGAGCCGTCATAGAGCGAGGCGTTCGCCACCGCACAGCCATAGAGCCGGGCGACCTGCGTCTGGAACTCGAACAGCATCTGCAGCGTGCCCTGCGCGATTTCCGGCTGGTAGGGCGTGTAGGCGGTCAGGAACTCGCCGCGCTGAATGATGGTGTCGACGCTGGCGGGCACATGATGCCGGTAGGCGCCCGCGCCGAGGAAGAACGGCACCTCGCCCGCAACCAGGTTCTTGGCCGCCAGCTTCTTCATGTGGCGTTCGACCGCCATCTCGCTCGCATGCATCGGTAACCCGTGGATCGGGCCATCGAGCCGGGCGACTTCGGGCACGTCGACGAACAGGTCGTCCACGCTCGAAGCGCCGATTTTCGCCAGCATTGCCTGCCGGTCGGTATCGGTGAGGGGAAGGTAGCGCATGGGGAGAGGTGTCCGTGGCTGGGGGTGAAAGGGAGTGGCGGGAGGTGTTCAGGCGCTAAAGCGCGGCAAGGTCGGAAAGGGCGGCGGCAAAGCGCGCGGGGCCGGTGTGCGAGGTGCGCATCCACGGCGCGAGCCAGATGCGATACCCGGCCGCCCGCGCGCGGTGGCAAAAGGCGTAATCATCGGACAGCATGTGGCCGGTGTCGGGATCGATCATCGGGTGGAACAGCGCGGCAAGCGTCTCGCCCACCAACCCGCTCTCGCGGTCCATCGCGTCGGCGGTGTAGGTGAGCTCGGGGTGGCGCGCGGCGAGGCCTTCGATCACGTCGCGGCGGATCACCATCAGCCCGGTGCCGGTGTGCTTGAGCTCCATCGGCTGGTCGAGCGCGAAGCTGGCGGCAGGCTCAAGCGGCTCGAGCGGGAAGAGGCCGGAATATTTCTCCAGCGCGGCGGGGTTCCCGTCCGCGAGGCCCTTGGCGGCGGCCGAAGCGACAAGGCTCCAGTTGATTCGCCGCTTGGGATAAGGCGCGCCGACCACCGCGAGGGCGTCGTCTGCAGCCATCCGCTGCACGAGCCCGAGCAGCTCCTCCGGCACGAAGCCGATATCGCCGTCGATGAACACAAGGTGCGTCGCCTCCGACCGCAGGAAGGCGGCGGCGAGCACGTTGCGCGCGCGGTCGATCACCGGATTGTTGCTGAGCCATGCGAAGGCGCATGGCACTCCCGCCCGCTCGGCCGCACCCGCCAGGCCGACGACACTGCGCAGATAGTCGCCCTCGGCCCCGCCATAGAGCGGGGTGGCAACCAGCAGGCGCAGTGGCGCGGAGGGCGCGATTGCAGTCACAGGTCCTCGACGAAGGCCTTGTAGCCGTCCTCGTCCATGAGCTTGTCGAGCTCGGCCGGGGCGGCGATGGTCATCTTGAAGAACCAGCCGGCATCCTCGGGCGAGGAGTTGACCAGCGCGGGGTCTTCCTCGAGCGCCGAATTGGTCTCGGTGACCTCGCCGGTGATCGGGGCATAGACGTCGGAGGCGGCCTTGACGGATTCGACCACGGCAGCGTCCTTGCCCTGCTCGATCATCGCGCCGACTTCGGGCAGTTCGACGAAGACGATGTCGCCCAATTGCTCCTGCGCATATTCGGTGATGCCGACGGTCGCGATGTCATCTTCGACATCGATCCATTCGTGTTCGTCAGTGTAGTAACGCGGCATGGGTCAGCTCCCTCGGTAGTAGCGGTGGGGGACAAAAGGCGTGGGGCTCACGGTGGCGGCGAGACGCTTGCCGCGCACCTCCACCTCGAGTTGCGTGCCGAGCGCGGCGTGCTCGCTCGCGACATAGGCCATGGCGATGGGTGCTTGCAGGGTCGGCGAGAAGCCGCCGGAGGTGACGGTGCCTATCTTATCAGCGCCGCTGAAGACGTCCGCACCCTCGCGGGCGGGCAGGCGGCCTTCGATCTTGAGGCCGACCCACTTGCGCTGCGTGCCCTCGGCGATCTCGCGGATGATGCGGTCGGCACCCGGGAAGCCGCCTTCGGTGCGGCGGCGCTTGTTGATGCCGAAAATGAGGCCCGCCTCGATGGGCGAGGTCTCGGGCGAGAGGTCGTGGCCGTAGAGCGGCAGGCCCGCTTCGAGCCTGAGCGAATCCCGCGCGCCGAGGCCGATGGGTTTCACCTCAGGCTCTCCGCAGAGAAGATCGGCGATTTCGGCGGCAGCTTCGGACGCGAGCGAGATTTCGAACCCGTCCTCGCCGGTGTAGCCTGCCCGCGCGATGGTGACCTCGTGGCCCGCGAGCTTGAACAGGCCGAACTTCATGAAGGTCAGCGCCGAAAGCGGATATTCGCCCTTCGCGTGCCGCGCCAAAGCGTCCGCCGCCTTTGGGCCCTGCAAGGCGAGCAGCGCGCGCTCGTCGAGGTAGTTCATGGTGATGTCGTCGGGCAGTGCTTCACGCAGCGTACCCATGTCGTCCCACTTGGTCGCGCCATTCACGACGAGATACAGCGCCTCGGGCCAACGCGAGACCATCAGGTCATCGAGCACCCCGCCCTCCTCGTCGAGCAGCAGCGAATAGCGCTGCTGGCCGAGCTTGAGCGTGGAGAGGTCGATCGGCAGCCTCGCTTCGACCGCCGCATCGAGGTCCGGGCCGGAAAGCACCAGCTGCCCCATGTGCGACACGTCGAACAGCCCGGCGCTTTCGCGCGTCCAATTGTGCTCGGCGACGATGCCCCCAAACGGACCGGCGTACTGGATCGGCATCTCGTAGCCCGCAAAGGGCACCATCCGTGCGCCCTTCGCGCGGTGCCATGCATCGAGCGGCAGCGGCTCGAGCGCGATGTCTTCGAGGTGGTCGTCGGTATCGTGGTCGCTCACGCGGAAAATCCCCGGCAGAATACGGCAGTCCGGCAGCGCCCCAAGGCACTCCCCCAAAACTGCCCCCTCTGTCGGGTGACCTGAGAGCTTCGGCAGACCCGCTTGCGCGCGGCCCGCCTCCCCTTCGGTGGCCTCCGGCGACGTGCCAGAGACGCTTTCCAGAGTGTCACACAGCCGAGCGGTCCGGTGGCCTGAGAGTTTCCGGGGCGGTTGCTCCTTCGGCGCCTTTGCCCCCTTTTCGAAGGGCATCGGGCTCTCCCGCTCGCCTGCCCGTTACAGAATCGCTTCTGCACCGGAAGACGCGTCGGCGATGCTTGATTTGCTGCACCGCGTCAATCGCAACTGCTCACGTTACCCGGCAAAATCGCCGCAAAGCCAGAGCGGCGCCAAAGCCGCGCGCTCAGCGCCATTCACTCGCCACCACCATGCCGGGCGAATAGAAGTTGAGATATTGCACCAGCCGGGGCGTTGCGGCGCGGTTGGGGCTGGCGCCGTGGGGCAGATCCTGCCGCCAGATCACCAGGTCGCCCGCGCGGGCCGGCACGCACACCGCCTCGGCCGAGAGGTCGACGGCGCGCGGGTCTTGCCCATCAAGACCCTCGAGCCAAGCATCCATCCGGTGATGGAAGCCCGGCACACAGCGAAACGCGCCCTGATCCGCCGCCGTATCGGTCAGATACAGCACGCCTTGGGTGGCAAAGGGGACCGGGCGGACAAGGCTGACGTCCCAGTGCAGCGGCGAGCCCCTGAACACGTATCCGCTGCGTTCGGGCGGGTTGAAGCCCAGTTGATCGGTCACCGGCCACAGATCCGCGCTGCCCCATAATTGCGCGAAGGCCTTGTGGATGCGCGGGGCCTTGCGCGCTGCCCTGATCAGAGGGTGGTGGTTGAGACCGACCATGATGCCGTCGGCCTGCGCCGCGTACCAGCTTGCAGGATCGTCCGGCCGCGCGCCGAGCCGGTCCCACAGGAGCGCCGCCAGCGCATCGGCATGCTCGCGCGGCACCGCCTGCTCCAGAACGACATAGCCATCGCGTTCCCACCGGGCGATTGCGTCAGGCCCCAGCGCATCGGGCATGGCTTCTATGGCTTCAAGCTGCGTGCGCGCTGCCGCGCTTGGCTCACCCACCCCGGACAAGACATTGTAACGCGAGACGAGTTCGGGATCAGGCACGCCCGCGGTGGCGATAATCCACGCCTCGAAGTCGCCTTGCGAGGGCCGATCGCCCGCAAGGAAGGCGTAAGCCTCCCGGTTGCCGAGCCCCAACGTGTCGAGCAGCAGCCGCATCGCCACTTCGGGCAAGCGCGGCGCACCCTCGACGAAGGAGCGGCGCAGGTCCTCCGATCCGGCAATGAAGGGCAATTCGGCCATGGCACCGGTGACGTGCCGCATAAGCGTCGCCCGTGCAACAGCGGCGGCCGGGACCAATCTGGGGACAGCCCCTGCGCCAATCGCACAAGGGGTTTGCGCGCGAGACAGCCGCCGCCTAACCTTTCCGGGCGATGAACCTCACAGAAATCTATCTGATCGCGCTGACGATCATCTTCGCCGTGCCGTGGCTGGTGTGGCGCGTGCTCAACACCGAACACTGGATGCCGCTGGTCGTCGTCCAGATCGTCGGCGGCATCCTGCTCGGCCCGGGCGTGCTCGGCGCGGCCTATCCCGAGTACTACGCCTTCGTGTTCAAGCCCGAGGTGATCGGCGCGCTGAACGGCGTCGCGTGGTGGGCGGTGATGCTGTTCGTGTGGGTCGCAGGGCTGGAGCTCGACCTCAAGCTCGCCTGGGAGCGCCGCGCCGAAAGCGGGGTGACGGCAGCCTGCGCGCTGCTGTTCCCGATGGCGCTCGGTTGCATCGCCGCAGCGATCCTGCTCGCGAGCGGGCCGGGCTGGATCGGACCCAAGGGTTCGACCTGGCAGATCGTCGTCGGCATCGGCATGGCCTGCGCGGTCACCGCGCTGCCGATCCTGGCGCTGCTGATGGAGAAGCTCGGCATTCTGCGCTTGCCGCTGGGCCAGCGCATCCTGCGCTATGCCAGCCTCGATGATGTCGCGATCTGGGGCGTGCTGGCGCTGATCCTGCTCGATTTCGAGCGGATCGAGCGGCAGTGCATCTTCCTTGTCGGCTTCGCTGTCGCCGCCTTCGGGATCCGCAAGCTGATGGAGCGCCTGAAGGAGGACGACCGCTGGTATGTCGGCCTGATCTGGCTCGCCATCGTGGGCTTCGGCGCGGACTGGTCGGGCCTGCACTACATGGTCGGCGCCTTCCTTGCGGGCGTGGTGCTCGATGCCAAGTGGTTCGGCCACGAGGCGATGGACCGCTTCCGCAACACCGTGCTGCTCACCATCATGCCGGTGTTCTTCCTTTCGACCGGCCTGCGCACCCAGTGGGACGTGGGCGGGCTCGCGGTTTTCGGCGCGGCCGCGCTGCTGCTCGCCGCCTCGGTCAGCGGCAAGCTGCTCGGCATCCATATCGCCGGCAAGCTGCTAGGCTGGCGGCCGGGCGAGGCGAGCATCATCGGCTGGCTGCTCCAGACCAAGGCGCTGATCGAGATCATCTTCGCCAACGTGCTGCTCGACAAGGGCATCATCTCGAACGCGGCCTTCACCGCGCTGCTGCTGATGGCGGTGACTAGCACCATGCTGACCGTGCCGATGGTCACCCCGCGCCTGCGCAAGGTGGGCGAGGCGCTGAAGGCGCAGGCTTAAAGCAAACCCCGTTCGCCCTGAGCCTGTCGAAGGGCCGCGCTCCACTTCAGGCCAAGCGTTGGCCTCGAAGGAAAACGGTGCTTCGACCAGCTCAGCACGAACGGCTCTATTTTTTGACCGCCATCTCCAACGCCCGCGCTACCAGTCTCTCCCCGGTCCGCAGGGTCGGGGAGGGACTAGGGTGCCGCTACCGGCCCCACCAGCTTCAGCGCCCGCGCCATCAGCGCCTTCTCGCGCATGGTGAAACCGCCAGTGTCCTCGCCGCCTTCGGGAGGCGTGACCTGCGTGGTGAAATAGACGAAGCCACGATCGCCCTTGGGATCGAGCCACAAGCCCGATTGCAGCCCGTAGGCCTCGCCCGAATGACCGATGCGTGGGATGCCGTCGGCGAACAGCCTGTCGCCCCCGCATTCGAGATTGGGGTGCTCGATCAGCTGGAAATGGAGACCATAGTTGCAGAAAAACGCCGTCTGCCCGGTCCGCTGCATCGCCCAGCCCATGCGCTGCACCGTCTCGGGACGAAGGAAGGGCGTGTCATCGTCGAGCCGGTAGAGCGCCTGCCCGATTTTCGCCAAATCCATCATCCCGATCCTGACGCCCCCCTGCGGCGAGAAGATCGAGGCATTGGTGCCGGGGACATAGGCGTCGAGATTGCACGCCTGCCCCTCGGCCACGGGGATCGTGCAGGCGGGCGGCAGCTTCTCTGCACCGTCGGTAGCGATCTCGCCGGTGTGGCGGTAAAGCGTCACCGCGCGCGCCTCCAGCTCCGGCCCGCAGCCGATCCAGTTGAAGCAGGCCTTCACCCCCAAGGGCTTGAACACCAGCCGCTCGACAAGCCGGTCGAAACGCTCCCCCGAAGCCGCCTCGAGCACCGTCGCGACCAGCGGCGCGCCGAGGTTGGAGTATTGGAAAGCGGCCTCGTCCACCCCGCCCAGCAGGGTTTCGGGCGTGTCGCGCCCGCCCGGCCGCACGCCCTCGCGCCATGACGCGGGGTCGGCGAACTTGGCCTCGAGGCTTTCGCCGAGCGGGATGATGTACTCCGCCGAGCCGGAAAGGCCCGCGCGGTGCGAGAGCAGGTCGGTCAGCTGCACCTTCGCATCCGGGTAGTAGGGCGAGCGCAGCTTCCACCCGAGATAATCCGAGACATCACGGGTCAGCACCAGCTTGCCCTCGTCCGCCAGCCGCAGGGCGGTGAGGGCCATAATCAGCTTGGAGATGCTCGCGATCCGCACCGGATCATTGGCTTCGAGCTTGCGGCCGGTTTCCCTGTTCGCAAGCCCCTCGACGATCAACGGACGGATGCTCTCGCGATCGAAGGCGACCACCACGGTGGCAGGCGGCGGCGGCGCGTAGACCTCGGCTGCGGCAGGGGCAGCGACGAGCACCAGTGCGGCGAGAAAGCGGCGAAACATGTCCGCCTTATCCCTACAATCGCGGCCGCGATCAATTGCGCGAATGGCCCAGCGCGCGCAGCCCGTTGCCAGCGCCCCGCGGATAGGTCATCCTTGCCGGCGGCGAGACAGGACTCGCCTGCTTAAGGGGGGGATAAAACCATGGCCGACAACCCGAATTTTCCGATCGGGACCGCCGCAATATGCTGGTACGACGGCCAGGGGGTCGTGCATATCCGGGTCTATTCGACCGATGGCTACAACGTCATCGAACGCTGCCAGGATGGCGGCGGCACGTGGCAGACCGGCCAGTTCAGCGCGCCGGGCAGCAGGGTTTCGGCCACCTGCTGGGTCGCGAAGGACGGCGTCCATATCAGGGTCTATTGCACCGGCGATGATGTCACCACCGAATGGTGCTGCGATCCGGCGACCGGCTGGACCAAGGGCAGCTACACCACGGTCTGACCCGGACGCGCCCGCTCCCAGCGGTTAATCGAGGTTCGGCCTGAGCCAGCGCTCGGCAGTGGCAAGGTCGACCTCGCGCCGCGCGGCGTAATCCGCCACCTGATCGGGGCCGACGCGGGCGACGCCGAAATACTCAGCTTGGGGGTGCCCGAAGTAAAACCCGCTGACCGCCGCGGTCGGCCACATGGCGAAACTTTCGGTCAGGGTCAGGCCGGTGTTGGTCGGCGCGTCGAGCAGGTCGAACAGGATCGGCTTTAGCGAGTGATCGGGGCACGCAGGGTAACCCGGCGCGGGGCGGATGCCGCGATATTGCTCCTTTATGAGCGCGGTGTTGTCGAGCTGCTCGCCCGCGGCATAGCCCCACAGCGTGGTGCGGACATGCTGGTGCAGCGCTTCGGCGAAGGCCTCGGCGAAACGGTCGGCGAGCGCCTTCAGCAGGATGTCCGAATAGTCGTCCTTGTCGGCCTGGAAGCGCGCCGAATGGCTGTCGATCCCATGGATGCCGACCGCAAAGCCGCCGATCCAGTCGCCCGAGGGGTCGATGAAGTCGGCAAGGCACATGTTGGCCCGGTCGCGCGATTTCTTGACCTGCTGGCGCAGCATCGGGAGCCGCACGCCGTTGTCGAGCATCACATCGTCGCCGTCACGGCCGCAAGGCCACAGGCCCGCGACGCCGCGCGCGGTGAGCCACTTTTCGGCGATCAGCTGGTCGAGCATCGCATTGGCATCGGCGAACAGCTGGGTCGCGGTCTCGCCCACCACCTCGTCGGTCAGGATCGCGGGGTAGTTGCCGTGGAGTTCCCATGCGCGGAAGAACGGCGTCCAGTCGATGAACTCGCGAAGATGCGACAACGACCAGTCATCGAACACGTGAAGACCCGGCGATGCGGGCGCATCGGGCTTCTCCGCAAGGTCGATGGTGAAGCCATTGGCGCGCGCTTCGGCGAGCGGGAGCAGTTCGCTCGTCGTCCGCCCTGCCCGCGCATCGCGCACCGCGACATATTCGTCCTCGACCTCGGCGACGTAGTCATCGCGCTGGGTATCGGAGAGGAGCTTCGACGCCACCCCCACCGCACGGCTCGCGTCGAGCACGTGGATCACCGGGCCTTCATAGGCCGGGTCGATCTTCAGCGCTGTGTGAACCTTGGAGGTGGTCGCCCCGCCGATCAGCAGCGGCATGGTCATGCCGGCACGCTGCATTTCCTCGGCGACGGTCACCATCTCGTCCAATGAAGGCGTGATGAGACCCGACAGCCCGATCATATCGGCCTTGTTGTCGTTGGCGCTGGCGAGGATCGTCGGCCACGGCACCATGACGCCCAGGTCGATCACGTCATAGCCGTTGCACTGGAGCACCACGCCGACGATGTTCTTGCCGATGTCATGCACATCGCCCTTCACCGTCGCCATGATGATCTTTCCCTTGGCCTTGCGTTCCTCTTCGGGGAGCAGGTCCTTCTCGGCCTCGATGTAGGGGATGAGGTGGGCGACCGCCTTCTTCATGACGCGGGCGGACTTCACCACCTGCGGGAGGAACATCTTGCCGCTGCCGAACAGGTCGCCGACGACGTTCATGCCGTCCATCAGCGGGCCCTCGATCACTTCGATCGGGCGCCCGCCCCGGTCCGCGATGGCGGCGCGCATCTGTTCGGTGTCGTCAACGATATGCGCGTCGATGCCCTTGACCAGCGCGTGCTCGAGCCGCTTTTCGACCGGCCAGCCGCGCCATTCCTCGGCGGCCTTTTCGTCGGCGACCGACTTGCCCTTGAAGCTTTCGGCGAGGGTGATGAGGCGCTCGGTCGCATCGGGATCGCGGTTGAGGATCACGTCCTCGCAGGCATCTCGCAGGGCGGGGTCGATCTGGTCGTAGACGTCGAGCTGCCCGGCATTGACGATCGCCATGTCGAGCCCGGCGGGGATCGCGTGGTAGAGGAACACCGAATGCATCGCGCGGCGCACGGGTTCGTTGCCGCGGAAGGAGAAGCTGAGGTTGGAGAGGCCGCCCGAGTAGTGCGCGTGCGGGCACAGCTCGCGCAGTTCCTGCACCGCCTCGATGAAGTCGACGCCGTAGTTGTTGTGCTCCTCGATCCCCGTCGCCACCGCGAAGATGTTGGGGTCGAAGATGATGTCTTCAGGCGGGAAGCCTTCGGCCACCAGCAGATCATAGGCGCGCTTGCAGATCTCGACCTTGCGCTGCTTGGTGTCGGCCTGTCCGACTGTGTCGAAGGCCATCACGACCACCGCCGCGCCGTAATCCATGCAGATGCGGGCATGTTCAAGGAAGGCCTCCTCGCCCTCCTTCATGGAGATCGAATTGACGATCGGCTTGCCGCTGACGCACTTCAGCCCCGCCTCGATCACCTCGAACTTCGAGCTGTCGATCATCACCGGCACGCGGGCGATGTCCGGCTCGGCGGCGATCAGCTTGAGGAAGGTCGTCATCGCGTGGACCGCATCGAGCAGGCCCTCGTCCATGTTGACGTCGATCACCTGCGCGCCGTTCTCGACCTGCTGGCGCGCGACTTCCACGGCCGCGGGGTAATCGCCCGCCATGATGAGCTTCTTGAACGCCGCCGATCCGGTGACGTTGGTGCGCTCGCCGATATTGATGAAGCGGGAGGAGGAGGGTTGGGTCACTTGTGTTCTCTCAAGGGTCATCAGGCAGCGATAAAGGCCTCAAGCCCGGCGAGCCGCATCTGCGGTTCGGGCGAAGGCACCTTGCGCGGCTCGGACTTGGCGACCGCCTTGGCGATGGCGGCAATATGTGCAGGCGAGGATCCGCAGCACCCGCCGAGGATGTTGACCTGGCCGTGGTCGGCCCAGTCCTTGACCAGCCCTGCGGTGGTATCGGGCAGCTCGTCATATTCGCCGAGCTCGTTGGGCAGGCCCGCGTTCGGGTAGATCATCAGCAGCGTGTCGGCGATCTGCGAGAGCACCTTCACATGCGGGCGCAGCTGCTCGGCGCCGAAGCTGCAATTGAGGCCGATGGTGACGGGCTTGGCGTGGCGCACCGCATACCAGAAGGCCTCGACCGTGTGGCCCGAAAGGTTGCGGCCCGACAGGTCGGTCAGCGTCATCGAGATCATCACCGGCACTTCGCGGCCCAGATCGCGCTCCAATTGCTTGACCGCCATGATCCCGGCCTTGGCGTTGAGGGTATCGAACACGGTTTCGATCAGGATGAAGTCCACCCCGCCCTCGACCAGCGCGGCGGCCTGTTCCTTGTAGACCGCGACGAGTTCGTCGAAGTCGATCTCGCGGTAACCCGGGTCTTCGACATCGGGGCTGAGCGAGAGGGTCTTGTTGGTCGGCCCGATCGCGCCTGCGACGAAGCGGGGCTTGCCGTCCCGGTTCGCATATTCATCCGCCAGCGCGCGGGCGATCTGGCCCGAGGCGAGGTTGATCTCGCGCACCAGACCTTCGGCGGCATAATCGGCCTGGCTGATGCGGTTGGCCGAGAAGGTGTTGGTCGATACCACGTCCGAGCCTGCATCGAGATAGGCGCGGGTGATGTCGCCGATCACGTCCGGGCGGGTGAGCGCAAGGATGTCGTTGTTGCCCTTCTGGTCGGCGTTGAGGCCCAGATCGCCGGCGTAATCCGCCTCGGTCAGCTTGCGGTTCTGGATCTGCGTCCCGAAGGCGCCGTCGAAGATCAGCACGCGGTCACGCGCGGCGGCCTGGAGTTGTGCGCGCGCGCTCATTGGGCAGACTCCACGGGGCGCTTACCGAGCATGTGGCAGATCGCATAGGCCAGTTCGGGGCGATTGAGGGTGTAGAAGTGGAAGTCGCGCACCCCGCCCGCATAAAGCCGGCGGCACAGCTCGGCGGCGACCGTCGCGGCAACCAGCTGGCGCGCGGCGGGCTTTTCGTCGAGGCCTTCGAACAATCCGTCCATCCACGCCGGGATCGCCGCGCCGCATGCGGTCGCGAACTTCCGTGCCTGCGCGACGTTGGTGACGGGGAGAATGCCGGGGAGGATCGGAGCATCAATCCCGGTGGCAGCGCAGGCGTCGCGGAAGCGGAAGAAGGCTTCGGGCGAGAAGAAGAACTGGCTGATCGCGCGGGTAGCGCCCGCATCAAGCTTGCGCTTCAGGTTGTCGATATCGTCCTGCGGCGAATGCGCGTCGGGGTGCGTCTCGGGATAGGCGGCGACCGAAATCTCGAACGGGGCGATGGCCTTGAGCCCGCTCACCAGCTCCGCCGCGCTGGCATAGCCCTCGGGGTGCGGGGTGAAGGGCGCGCCAGGCTCGCCCGCATCGCCGCGCAGGGCGACGATGTGGCGCACGCCCGCTTCCCAATATTGCTCGGCGACCTCGCGGATTTCCGCCTTGGAGGCCGCGACGCAGGTGAGGTGCGCGGCCGCCGGCATCTTCGCCTCGCCGATGATCCGCGCGACCGTCGCATGGGTGCGTTCACGGGTCGAACCGCCCGCGCCGTAGGTGACCGAGACGAAGCTCGGGTCGAGCGGCTTCAGCTGCGTCACCGCATCCCACAGCTGCTCTTCCATCTTCTCGCTCTTGGGCGGGAAGAATTCGAAACTCACCGCGACATCGCCCGGCAGGCCGGAGAACAGCGGCGTATCGGTGGCAGTGCGGTATTCGTGGAGCTGGTCGAGGGTCGGGGTCATTTCGCGGTTTCCAGGGCGGGGGATTTTTTGGAGACGACGGGGCTGCGGCGTGTGGCCGTCCAGATCTTGACCACCAGCGCGCCGCCTTCGAGCGCGGTGGGCGCGGCGGTGGCAAAGCCTGCGGCCTCGAGCAGTTCGGCCATCTGGCGGTCCGAAAAGCCGAGCCGCACGTGCTGGTGGCGGATGCGCAGTTCCTCGTGATCGTGGCTGGCAAAGTCGACAATTCCGATCCGCCCGCCCGCGCGCAGCACCCGCGCCGCCTCGGCCAGCGCCGGGGCGGGATCGGGGGCGAAGTGCAGCACCTGATGGAGGATCACGGTGTCGAAGCTGGCATCGAGGAACGGCAGGTCGGCGAAATCACCCTGCACCAGCTCGATCCGCGCAGCGGGCAGGTGCTGGAGCTTGGCGCGCGCGACGCGCAGCATTTCGAGGTTCTTGTCGAGCGCGACCACGCGTTCGGCTTGTTCCGCGAACAGCTCGGCGATGCGGCCCGTGCCGGTGCCGATATCGAGCAGCGCGCCCAGCGGCGCATCGGCCAGCGCCTCGGCAAGGCGGGTCTCGACCTCGGCATCGGCGCTGTGGAGCGCGCGCAATTCGTCCCACTCGCCGGCGTGGCGCGCGAAATAGGTCTCGGCCGCCGCTTCGCGCGCCCCGCGGATCGCGGCGAGTTTCTTGCGGTCGGCCTCGCACAGCGCGGCAAAGGCGGGTTCGGCGGTTTCGGCGAGCGCGAGCAGGCTTTGCACCGCCTCGATCATCGCCCCGCCCGATTCGCTCTGACGCAGGAACACCCAGCTGCCTTCGCGGCGGCGTTCGGCAAGGCCAGCGTCGCACAGGATGCCGACATGGCGCGAAACGCGCGGCTGGCTCTGGCCCAGCACCTGCGCCAGCTCGCCCACAGCGAGCTCCATCGCGCCGAGCAGGCGGGCGATGCGCAGCCGGGTGGGATCGCCCAGCGCCTTGAAGATGTCCTCGATCACCATTGTGACCGAGAGCATATAAAGATATTTTTATATCTGTAAATCGTCTCTGCGCGGGGTTTCGTTCAGACCCTTGCCAAGAGGTGCGACCGCATGGCTTTCATCAACTAGCCCACCTCGATCGGTGCCGCTCCGCCGGCCGGGCGGAACAGGTCCGCCCGCGCGGGCAGATCGGCCTCGAGGTTGTAGCGCGCGATCGCATCGTCGATCGCCGGCCCTGCGTCGTGCCGGGCGACCGCGACAAGGCACCCGCCGAAGCCCGCGCCGGTCAACCGCACTCCGCCCGCATCGCCAAGGCTTTCGGCGACCAGCTGCGCGAGCCGGTCGATCGGCGGCAGCGAGACATCGAAGTCGTCCGCCAGCGATTGGTGCGCCTCGCGCATGACCGCGGCAAGCTGCGCCGCATCGCCCCGCGCCAGCGCAACGCCGACGGGCTCGACCCGCTCCATCTCGGTCACCACGTGGTGGGCGCGGCGGAACAGGGTGTGATCGAGATCGGATTCGGCCAGCATCAGCGTGCCGTAATCGATATCGCGCAGGGCCTTGACCCCGAAATGCTGCGCCGCGGCCTCGCACTCGGCACGGCGCTGGTTGAAGGCGCTTTCGGTGAGGCTGCGCCTGAGCCCCGTGTCGATCACGGTGATCGCGAGGCTCTTGTGGATCGGCACCGGCAGCGTCTCGAGGCTGCGGCAATCGAGCAGCAGCGCGTGATCGGCCACGCTTGCGGCGGCGGCCATCTGGTCCATGATCCCGCAGGCGCAGCCGACGAAATCGTTCTCGGCCAGCTGCGCCATCTTGGCGAGCATGGCGGGCGCAAGGTCGAGGCCCGAATAGTCCGAACAGGCAAGCGCAATCGCCACGCCGAAGGCCGCCGAGGAAGACAGCCCGGCCCCGATCGGCACATCGCCCGCGATGGCAATGCGCATCGGCCGCACCCGGTGGCCGTAGCGCCCCAGCGCCTGCACCACCCCGCGCACGTGGTTCTGCCAATTGTTCTCGCCCCGAACGATAGGCGCGCCGAGATCGAAGTTGTCGCGAGCGCTCGCCATCTCGCCCATGTCGAGCGCGACCGCTTCGAAGCGATTTTCCTTGGCCTGCGGGGACGGCGGCCCGGCGGCAACGATCGTCTCGCGGTCGATCGCACAGGGGAGCACATAGCCATCATTGTAATCGACATGCTCGCCGATCAGATTGACCCGGCCGGGCGCGGCGAAAAAGCGCGTCGGCTCGACCCCGTAGGCAAGCCGGTAGCCCTGCCGGGCGCGGGCAATCAGTCTGTCGCGGCGATCCATATGAAATCAGTGTCCCTTACTTAGCCGCGGTAATGCACCACGCTGCTGACAGAACGCAACATCTCTGCGGCGCGTTCGGGGGTGAGATCGCGCTGCGGCTCGGCGAGCATTTCGTAGCCGACCATGAACTTGCGCACCGAGGCCGAGCGCAGCAGCGGCGGGTAGAAATGGGCGTGGAGCTGCCAGTGATCGATGTCCGGCATGCCAAAAGGCGCCTGATGCCACCCCATCGAATAGGGAAAACTCGTCTGGAACAAGTTGTCGTAGCGGGTGGTGAGCGCCTTGAGGATGGCTGCGAGGCTGCCGCGCTGGTCGCTTGAAAGCTGCGGCAGCCGCTGCACGGCGAAGCGCGGCAGCAGCAGCGTCTCGAAGGGCCAGGCCGCCCAGAAGGGGACCACCGCCAGCCAATCGTCGTTGATTTCGACCACGCGCTCGCTGCTCGCCGCTTCGCGCTCGGCAACATCGACGAGCAGCGTCCCTTCATGCCACTCACGATATTGGCGCTGGTGATGGTCCTCCTGCGCCACTTCCTGCGGCCAATGCGCCGTCGCCCAGATCTGGCCGTGGGGATGCGGGTTGGAGCAGCCCATCATCGCGCCCTTGTTCTCGAACACCTGCACACTGGCGAAGCGCTGGCCGAGCTCGGCGGTCTGATCGGCCCAAGTGTCGATCACCGCGCGCAACTGCTGCGGGGTGAGGAGCGGCAGCGACTTGCCGTGATCGGGCGAGAAGCAGATCACCCGGCACACGCCGCCCGAGGCCTCGGCCCTGAACAACGGGTCATGGCTGACTGCGGCCAGCTGATTATCGGCCAAGGCAGGGAAATCATTGTCGAAGACATAGACGCCTTCATAGTCCGGGTTCGCCTCGCCGCCGACGCGGGCGTTGCCGGGGCACAGGTAGCACGCGGGGTCGTAGGCAGGCGGCGGCGGATCGGGCTCACTCACCTCGCCCTGCCACGGCCGCCCCATGCGCTGCGGCGAGACCTGCACCCAGCCGCCGGTGAGCGAGTTGAACCGCCGATGCGGGCGGGCGAGATCGAGGGTCATCCGAACACCTCTTCCTCGTCCGACCGCCGCGCCAACTGCGCAAACACCTCGCGCGGGGCGAACCGCGCCCGCCCGCCGAGCGCAAAGCGGTTGAAGGCGAGCGCGGCGATCACACTCGTCGCCAGCGTCACCACCATGAAGTCGATGTAATGCAGCCCGATCGCGCCGGCCGGCTCGGCGATGAAGCTGAAGAGGGCATAGAGCGCAAAGCCCCACAGCACGCCGACAATCGCCGCGCGGCTCTCGACGCCTGTAAACAGCAGCCCGACGATGAAGGCAGAGAGGATCGGCATCGAGCTGAGGCCGTTCAATTGCTGGAGAAGGTTGATGATGCTCTTGGCGCTTTCGAACACCGGCACCAGCGCGACGGCGGCAAGCGTCAGAACCACGGTGACGATGCCCGACAGCCGCCAGTGGTTTGCGACCTTGCCGACGAACTTCTCGTGGAAGTCGACCGCATAGAGCCCGACCGCGGCATTCATCACCGCGGCGGTATGCGCGATCACCGCGGCGGCAATCGCGGCGGCGAAGACGCCCGAGAGCCACGGCGGCAGCACTTCGCCCACAAGGCGGCCATAGGCGGCATCGTCGATATCGCCGAACAGCTGGAAGGCGACCACGCCCGGGATCACCACAATTGCCGGAATGATCAAGATGCGCACCACGGCGGCGGCCAGCACGCCCTTCTGTGCCTCGCGCACATTGGGCGCGGCCATGGCCTTCTGGGTGATCGGCTGATTGGTCGACCAATAGTAGATCTGGATGAAGATCATGCCGGTGAAGAGGGTGTGGAACGGGATCGGCGAATCCGCCGCGCCGACCACCGTCAGACGCTCTGCCGGCACCCCGCGCGCGATGTCCCAATCGACCGCGTTCAATGCCAGCACCACCACCAGCACCGCGATGGCGAGGACGCCGATGCCCGAATAGGTCTCCATCACCGCGACAGCCCTGAGGCCGCCCGCCATGGTATAGGCCGCCGCGACCACCCCGAGGAAACCCGCCAGTGCCAGCAGCGGAAAGTCGATCCCCGCGGTCTTCAGAAACAGCGCCCCTGAATAGAGCCCGGCGGGGAGGTAAATCAGCACCATCCCGAACAGGAACAGCGCCGATACCAGCGTGCGGATGCCGCCCCCGCCGTAACGCTGTTCGAGCAATTCGGTCACGGTCGTGACTCTGGCCCGGTAGTAGATCGGCACAAACACATAGGCGAGGATCAGCAGGCCCACGAAGCCGCTGATCTCCCACCAGGCGAGCAGCAGCATCTGGTTGCCGTTCATCCCCACCAGCTGATCGGTCGA
>JAIYEK010000087.1 GCA_027487015.1 Erythrobacteraceae bacterium
ATGTTCTCTTCGCTGCGGCCGGTGAGGCGCAGGTAATCGAGGGTCTTGTCGTCGATCCCGAAGAAGCCGCAGGTCGCGCCGTATTCGGGGGCCATGTTGGCGATGGTGGCGCGGTCGGCAAGGGTGAGGTTGGCCACACCCGGGCCGTAGAACTCGACGAAGCGGCCGACGACGCCGACGTTGCGTAGCATCTGCACGCAGGTCAGCACGAGGTCGGTCGCGGTCACGCCCTCGGCCATCGCGCCTTCGAGGTAGAAGCCGACCACTTCGGGGATCAGCATCGAGACCGGCTGGCCAAGCATCGCGGCCTCAGCCTCGATCCCGCCGACGCCCCAGCCGAGCACGCCCAGGCCGTTGATCATGGTGGTGTGGCTATCGGTGCCGACGCAGGTATCAGGATAGGCGACCATCACGCCGTCCGGGCCTTCCGACGACCACACGGCCTGCGCGAGGTGCTCGAGGTTCACCTGGTGGCAGATCCCGGTGCCCGGGGGCACGGCGGTGAAGTTCTGGAAGCTCTTGGAGCCCCACTTGAGGAAGTCGTAACGCTCGGCATTGCGCTCATATTCGAGCGCCATGTTGGCTTCCATCGCCTTGGGGTGGCCGAATTCATCGACCATCACCGAGTGGTCGATCACGAGGTTGACCGGCACCAGCGGGTTGATCTTGGCGGTGTCGCCGCCGAGCTTCTTGATCGCATCGCGCATCGCGGCAAGGTCGACCACGCAAGGCACGCCGGTGAAGTCCTGCAGCAGTACGCGCGCCGGGCGGTACTGGATTTCCTCGCCGGTGGTGGGGTTCGCCTGCCAATCGACCACCGCTTGGATGTGCTCACGCGCGACGGTGAAGCCGCCGTCCTCGAAGCGGAGCAGGTTCTCCAGCAGCACCTTCATCGAAATCGGCAGCTTGCTGATGTCGCCCAGCTGCTCCGCCGCCTTGGCGAGCGAGTAAATGGCATACTGCTTGCCGTTGACGTCAAGCATCTGGCGCGTGCCGAGCGAATCCTGGCCGATTGCGGTCATGGGAGAGGTCCGTCCTTTCGAGGTTGTCCCGCCCCCGATCCACCAAGGGCGCGGAAATATGCGCGTCCCCTGCGCCGCCACGCGCGCGAGGTCAAGGGGGGTTCCCCTAGGGCAATAGTCTCATATTGCCGCGGCAGGCGCGGGCCGAGGCGCGCGGGCGGCGATCCAGCAGCCGGTGACGATCAGGACGGTGCCCGCCAGCGTCGGCACAGTGACCGCCTCGCGGAAAAACACCCAGCCAGTGATCGCCGCCCAGACGAAGCCCGAATACTCGGTCGGCACCAGCACGCTGGCGGGCGCACGGGCATAGGCGAAGGCGATCGCGAAGGAGCCGCATACCGTCAGTACTGCCGAAATGCCGAGCGGCAGCAGCGCGGCGACCTGCGGGGTCTGCCACAGCAGCGGGGCGAGCAGCAGCAGCACCACTCCGCTCACCCCGCTGTGAAAGGTCGCGATCTCGAGCGCGCTTGCAACCTGCGCCTGACGGCGGATGACGATGAAGTTGTAGGCATAGAGCAGCGCCGAGACGAACACCGAGGCGACGCCCAGCATCGCCTTCTCGTCAAAGCCGCCGCTGCCGATCCGCCCGCCGACGATTACCAGCGTGCCGGCAAACCCCAGCACGCTCGCCCCGATCGCGCGGCGGCTGATCGTCTCGCCCAGCAACACGCTGGCAAGATAGAGCGCCAGCAGCGGGGCGATGAAGGACAGCGCAATCGCCTCGGCGAGCGGCAGGACGGTGATCGAATAGAAGAAGGTCAGCGCCATGAAGGCCGAGACGACGCCGCGCTCGAGATGCAGCTTGAGCACTTCGCGCGAAGGCATCCGCCCGCCGCGCAGCCGCCACAAAGGCGCAACGAGGCCGGTGCCAATCACCGCGCGCAAGGTGGTCGCGGTATAGGCCCCGATCAGCAGCGCGGCCTCCTTCATGAAGGCGTCCATCAGCGACAGGAAGCCGACCCCGGCGAGCGCAGCGGCGAAGGGCAGCAGGGCATGATGGGGTTTCGGCGCGACGAAGCTCATGGGCGCGGCCATAGGCGCGAGGGCGGCGAAGGTCACGCCCCCCTCATCCGAGGGGAGCTCGCCAACGGCACACGGGTGTGAACATTAATGCAGGTGAAAGCCAAGATGGTTGATAGGGGCATGGCCCAGCGGGTATGACTGCAGGCGAATTGCGATGCCGCCACCCTTCCGGCGGCACGGGGCGAGAAGGCACTAGAAAAATGATCAGGTTCTCGGGCAGGTTGGCTGGCGGCATGACGGCGACGGCGCTGGTGGCAGGCGCGGCGCTTGCGCAAGGCGCTCCGACCGCGCGCCCCACGCCGCTTCCCGGCCAGCCCTCTGGCGGCCCGGCGGTGGTGCAGATCCCTGTGCCGACCCCGACACCTTCTCCCAAGGCCGGCGGCAGCTTCGAGCAGGCCTTCCCCGCCACCGTCTCGCAACCGGTGGTGCAGGCTACCCCGCAGGCCGCGCCGATGGTGCAGGCCTGGACCGTCGCGCAGGCGCAAGCGCTGGTCGCGATGATCGAGGGGATCGGTGCCGAGGGGCTTGACCCCAGGGACTATGACCTCGCCCCGCTCAAGGTCGCGATCGCCAGCGGCCCTTCGGCCGAGCTCAACCAGATGGCCTCACAAAGCTTCATCTGGCTGGTCGAGGACATGCGCGATGGGCGCACGCCGATGGAGGCGCGCCAGCAGTGGTTCGTGGTCGATCCCGATCGCGATGCGAACCCTTCGGGCAATGTGCTCGCCGAGGCGCTGAAGAGCGGCGACATCGCGGGCACGCTCGCCAAGCTCAACCCAACACACCCCGATTACGCGCGCCTCAAGGCGGAACTCGCCGCCACCTCGGACGGGCAGACCGCCAAGCGCAAACTGATCCGCGCCAACATGGACCGTTGGCGCTGGCTGGCGCGCGATCTCGGGCCGCAATACCTCATCACCAATGTGCCCGAATTCCAGCTGCGGCTGACGGTGAAGAACAAGATCATTAGCACCTACCGCACGATCGTCGGTAAGCCGGGGCGCACCGCCACCCCGCAGCTGGCCGAAGTGGTCGAGGGCGTGGTGTTCAACCCGACCTGGACCGTGCCGCAGTCAATCGTCAAGGGCGAGGGGCTGGGCGCCCGCGTGCTCGCCAACCCCGCATGGGGCCGCGCCAACGGCTACGTCGCGACCAAGTCTGCGGGCGGCACGATCACCGTGGTGCAGCAGCCGGGACCGGGCAATTCGCTCGGCCGGATGAAGCTCGAAATGCCCAACGAGCACGCGATCTTCTTCCACGACACCCCCTCGCGCCACCTCTTCGCCAATGATTTCCGCGCGCTCTCGCACGGCTGCGTCCGCACCGAGCGGGCGCTGGAGCTGGCGATGACGATGGCGATCCTCGGCAAGGGCGCGACCCGCGAAGAGGCGGTCGCGATTGCGGATTCGGGCAAGTACAAGAAGGTGATCCTAGCCAAGCAGTGGCGCGCCTACATCACCTATTTCACGATGGCGACCAACATCAACGGCGAGATGGCGACCTTCAAGGACATCTACGGCCGCGACGCCCCGGTGCTCGCCAGCCTCGATAAGCCGCGTGTGCGCAACCGCTCGGACAAGCCGACGAGCGAAGTGATCGTGATCGAGGACGACCTCAAGGATACCTGAGGCCGGGGCCCCATGGCCCGCCTGCCTCAATAAGCGGCGATCGACGGGCGCGGGGCGGTGTCGAGGGGGGTGCGCTGGTACATCGCCAGTTCGGGCACCGGCTGGACGCTGCCGTCCTCCTCCAGCCCGAGGCTGTCGGCATAGAGCAGGCGCCCGCCCGAGAGGTGCATCAGCGCCTCGCGGAACTGCTCGGTGCCCATCGCGAAGCACCCGTTGGAGCGCCCGAGGCGGCCCCACTTTTCGAGATGCGCGCTCTCGGCATAGTCGGCGTGGTGCATGACGATGTAGCGCCGCAGCGCCGCCTCGTTGCTCTGGTCGAGCCCGCCGAGGCGCACCGAGGTGCCGTAGCGGCCCTTGTACCACTCCCACGTGACGTAAGCGCCGCGGCTGGTGGCGTTCGAGCCTTCGGTGTTCGAGAAATCCTTGAGCCAGCCGTCATGCTGCGGGTCGGAGCCCATGCCGTGGCTGACGTGGTAGGATTGCACCTCGCCCCGGTCGAGATTGACGAAGTGGAAGCGGGGCTTGGCCGAATGGAGGCCGTAATCGGCGATTCCGACGATGTCCTGCCGCCAGATCGCATTGCCTGCGCGCAGCAGCTCGCGCTTGGCGATGCCGATGAGGATGCGGTCACGCGGGGTGCCGGCCATCGGGGCCGCGAACAGGCGCGACGGCAGGGCCAGTGCTGCCCCTGCTGCCAGTGTGCCCTTGAGGATGTCGCGACGCTTCATTGATCCGTAACGTAGCGACCGCGCGGCCAGTTCCCAAGCCGATGAATAACGTAGGTAAGCATTTCGTCGCAAGTTTGCGTCACTTCACAGGGGAGACCGCCGTTTCGTGCAGCGCCTTGGCCGCCATGCCGAGCCGGATCACGTCGGGCATCGCCGCCATCACCGCCTGCCGGAAGCCGCTGAGAGCCGCAAGCCTAGGGTCGCCCGCCGCGCTCATCCGCGCCACCGTCGGCCCGGTCGGATCGAGCCGTGACTTGGCCAGCCACGCCGCAATCTCGGGCGTCTGCATCCACGTGCCGCGGTTCATCAGGTTCATCATGAAGGCATAGGGGAAGGTTGCGGGCGTATCGGTCAGCTCGGCGGCGCGGGCGAGCTGGTTCCTGGTCGCGTCGTCGGGGAAGTGCGCTTCGAGGAAGGCGGTGAGCGCCGCGCTGAAGGTCACCAGCGGGACCATCACCGGCTGGAGTACGATGGTATCGCCCCGGAACTGCGGCCCGGCATTCTCGGCGGCCGCAAAGGGCACGGCGCGCGCGGTGCAATCGATGTGGAGCGCGCCTTCGGGCACCGAGTGAAGGGTCTCGCCGAAATGCAGTGCGCCCTTGGTGATGCGGGTCACGCGGCCCTTGCGGATCACCTGAGTGATGCGCCGCAGCATCGCGATCTCGCCCTCCGAGATCACCGCGTAGTGATACATCTCGGGCGCTATTTGGGGGTCAATGCGCAGCATATAGCCGCCCTTTTCGAGCGCTTCGAACACCTCCTCGCCGCTTTGCGAGACGCGGAAGGCATCGAGATGGGCCATCTGGCTCTCGACCGTGGCGGCCAGGAACTCCTCGCCCGGCTGGAGGTACTTGCGGTTGTTGAGCCAGCTGTCGCGCGGGCGCACCCAGTGAATGCGCGCAGGGTCCACGCCCGCCTCGATCAACCACACGCCCACGTCCATCGCGGTCTTGCCGCCGCCGAGGATGACGAAGCTTTCGGGGATCTCGCCGGGGCGCTTCCACAGATCGGGCAGATCGCCGGGGATGGCGATACGGGCGCCCTCGTCCACCGCGAAGGCGCGGGTGTGGGTCGAGGGCACCGAGGTCTGGTAGAAGGTCGCATCCACCAGCTTGCGGCGCACTTTGATGCGGGTTTCCTCGCCCGAGAGCACGCCGCGGATCGTGGCGGTGCCGCTGTCATCGCGCCCGCGGAACTCGCTCAACCGGTAGTAGGCCACCCGCCCGCTCGGCAGGAGGCGCATGTTCATCACCTTTTCGAAATAGGCCAGCACCTCGGTCCCGCTGGCGAGCGCGTGGAGGCCCGCATTCGCTCCGTGGGTGTCGATCGTCTCGCTCGCAAAGGCCATCGAGTTGACCCCGTAGAAGGCCGAGGGCTGGTGCAGCGCGACGAAGCCGTAGGCGTCGTTCCAGTGCCCGCCGGGCTTGGCGTGCTTGTCGACGAAGGTGATGTGGCAATCCGGGTCTTCGTCGAGGAGCGAATCGGCAAAGGCGAGGCCGACGGCGCCTGCGCCGACGATCAGGTAATCGGTTGCGTGTTCGGTCATGCTTGCTCCCCCGGATGCCGCGCATTTTCGTCAGCCATCGCCAGCATCGAGGCCGCATGGCGCGCGGCGACCATGCGGGCATCATCGCCGTATCCACCCCCTAACGCACTCGCAACCACTAGGCCACGACTGCGGCACGACCCGACAACGAAGCGGTCACGTGCGGCCAGCCCCGCGTCGGTCAGCGCGAGCCGCCCGAGCTTGTCATCGACATGCGGATCGACCCCCGCCTGATAGAGCACGAAGTCGGGCGCGAAGCTTGCCAGCACTTGCGGCAGGTGGCGGGTGAGGGCTTCCATGTAGCCATCATCGTCCGTCCCGTCGGCGAGGCCGATGTCGAGGCTCGAGCGTGCCTTCCTGACCGGGAAGTTCTTCTCGGCATGGAGCGAGAGTGTGAAGATGTCCTCCCGCCCCGCAGTGAGGCTGGCGGTGCCGTCACCCTGGTGCACGTCGCAGTCGATGATCAGCACGCGGTGCGCGTGGCCTTCGGCGAGTAGCCGGTTGGCGGTGACGGCGAGGTCGTTGAACACGCAATAACCCGCGCCGGTGTCGTGCAGCGCATGGTGGCTGCCGGCGGCGGAGTTGGCCGCATAGCCGTGCTCCCGCGCCAGCTGCGCTGCGAGCCAGGTGCCGCCATTGGTGTGGCGCACCCGGTCTCGGATCGCGGGCGTCACCGGAAAGCCGATGCGCCGCTCCTTGGCGCGCGGGACCTCGGCGCGGAACACCTCGTCGACATAGGCGGGGCAATGCACCGCCTCGAGCCATTCGCGCGGCATGGGCTCGGGCGCGTGTTCGGTGATGGGGGCACCGCTGGCGCGAAGCTCTTCCATCACGAGGTAATACTTGTCGAACCGGAAGCTCCCGCGCTCCGGGCGGGGCGCCATATAGTCGGCGTGGTGGACGACATGGAGCACGGCCCCCTCAGATCCAGCCCGAATGTTCGGCGAGGATCTTGCACCCCAGCCCGATCAGGATGATCCCGCCCGCGCGCTCGGCCCAATCGCCCACATGGTCGCCCGCGCGGCGGCCCAGCACCACGCCGCCTGCGCTCATGCCGAAGGTGACGAGCCCGATCAGCGCCACCGACAGCATCGGCGATACCGCGAGGGTGGGGAGCGTGATCCCCGCCGCCAGCGCATCGATGCTGGTCGCAATGCCCGCCAGCAGGAGCGCCCGCCCGGTCAGTGCTCGCGGGGCCTCACCGTCTCCCCCATGCCCGCCGAGCATCCGCACCCCGAGAAAGGCGAGCAGCCCGAAGGCGATCCAGTGATCGACCGCCTCCACATAGGCCAGCGCCACCGCCCCAATCCCCCATCCGGCAAGCGGCATGAGCGCCTGAAACACACCGAAGGTCGCCGCAATCGCAAGCCCGCCGCGCGCCGAAGGCCGGAACTTCGCGCCTTGCGTAAGCGCCACCGCAAAGGCGTCCATCGCCAGGGCGAGGGCGAGGAGTAGGGCGGCGATCATCCCGTGGGCGGTGCGGGTGTCTCTGCCATTGTGGCGAGCTCCGCATAGATCGCGTCCTCGCTGCGGCTGGCGGCATTGCGCCAGCTGCCGGCGGTATCGAGGTTCACCGCGCCGCCTTCGGGGGTGAGGACCAGCAGGGCAGGGGTGCCGGGGAAATCCGTCATGCCGAAACGCCGGGCGATGTCCAGGTTGCGGCCCTCGCCGGTCTGCGGCACGCCGACATCGACGAAGACCACCTCGTAATGCGCGGCGGTCAGCGCGGCGAAGCGCGGGGTTTCGAGCCATCCGGCAAGCGCGCGGCTATCGTGGCACCAGTTCGCGCCCATCACCAGCAGCACGCGCTTGCCGCTCGATGCAGCGCGGGCGAGGGCGGCGTCGACATCGCTCGCCGCGTTGGCCTCAGCGGAATAGGCGCGTACTTCGGGATGAGCCGGGGCGACCGGCACTGTCGCGCACGCGCCCAGCGCCAGCGCAAGGCCAATGGCCAGAAGGGCGCGGATCACTCTGCGGCTTCGGCAGGCGCAGCGTGGGGATCGAAGGCGGTTGCCTCGCCCCGTTCGATGGCAGCGGCCTTTTCCTCGACCAGCTTGACGATGTGTTCGAGCATCGCCTCGTCATCGATGGCGTGGGCCTTCATGCCCGACAGGTAGACCATGTGCTTGCCATTGCCGCCGCCGGTCAGGCCGATATCGGTCTCGCGCGCTTCGCCGGGGCCGTTGACGACGCAGCCGAGCACCGAAAGGCTCATCGGGGTCTTGATGTGCTCAAGCCGCTTTTCGAGCGTTTCGACCGTGCGGATCACATCGAAGCCCTGGCGTGAGCACGAGGGGCACGACACCACCCGCACGCCGCGGGTGCGCAGGCCGAGCGCTTTCAGCATCTCGAAGCCGACCTTGATTTCCTGCTCGGGCTCGGCGGACAGCGAGACGCGGATGGTGTCGCCGATTCCGGCCCACAAGAGCGAGCCCATGCCGATCGAGGACTTCACCGTCCCGCCGATCAATCCGCCCGCCTCGGTGATGCCGAGGTGCAGCGGGCAATCGACCGTCTCGGCAAGCCCGTGATAGGCCGCCACCGCGAGGAACACGTCGGAGGCCTTCACCGCCACCTTGTATTCGTGAAAATCGTGATCCTGCAGGAGCTTGATGTGATCAAGCGCGCTTTCGATCAGCGCTTCGGGGCAGGGCTCGCCATATTTCTCGAGCAGGTCTTTCTCGAGGCTGCCGGCGTTCACACCGATGCGGATCGCGCAGCCATTGGCCTTGGCGGCGCGCACCACTTCGGCGACGCGCTGGGCGGAGCCGATATTGCCGGGGTTGATGCGCAGACACGCCGCGCCCGCATCCGCCGCTTCCAGCGCGCGCTGGTAGTGGAAGTGGATGTCGGCCACGATCGGGATCTTCGCGGCGCGGGTGATCTGCTTGAAATCACGGGTGGATTCTTCGGTCGGGCAGGACACGCGGATGATGTCCGCGCCCACTTCCTCGCAGCGGCGGATCTGGTCGATCGTCGCCTTGACGTCTTCGGTGGGGGTGTTGGTCATGGTCTGCACGGTGATGGGAGCATC
>JAIYEK010000179.1 GCA_027487015.1 Erythrobacteraceae bacterium
ATGCTGAGGCCGACCGAGATGAAGAAGAAGCTCATGAACAGCCCGCGGAAGGCGTCGATCTCGGTCTGCACGAGGATGCGGTAGCGCGAATCCGCGACCGCCATGCCGCCGAGGAAGGCTCCCAACGTCAGCGACAGCCCCGCCATGCCGGTTGCCCACCCGGCGGCGAGCGCGATGAACAGCGCGGTGGCGGTATAGACCTCGGTCGTGCCCGCGCGGGCGATCAGGCCGAAGATCGGTTCGGTCAGGAACCGCGCGAAGAGCACCGCGATGGCAAAGGCGGCGAGCGCCTTGGCTCCGGCGATCCCTAGCGCAGGTGCAAGCGCCCCGCCGCTCGCCAGCGCGCCGGCAGTGACCAGCAGCAGGATCGCGGCGATGTCCTGGAAGATCAGGATCGATTGCGCCGCGCGGCCCACCGGGCAATCCTCCTGCCCGCGCTCGCGGATCAGGCCGATGACGACCGCGGTCGACGAAAGCCCCATCCCGAAGCCCGCGATCACCGCGAAGCCGGGCGGCAGGCCCAGCGCCCAGAACAGCGCGGCAAAGCCTCCGCCCGCGACGATCATCTGCAAGCTGCCGAAGACGAAGATGTTGCCCGCCTCGGCCCGGATGCGCCCCAAGGAGAAGTGCAGGCCGAGGTTGAACAGCAGGAACATCACGCCGGCTTCGGCCATAGCGGCGACCACCGACCCGCTGAAGTCTGCCGCCATCCCGAGGCTCGACAGGCCAAGGCCCATGCCGAGATAGCCGACGATCGGGTTCAGTCGCAGCGCCCGGCTGCCGAGCGCCGCGGCAATGCCGAGGCCCAGCAGCGTGATCGCCGGCTGGATCGTCTCGACCACCGAATGCGCGTCTGTAACTTCGCCCGCCATCAAGCGCTCCGCGATGTGAATGTCTGGAGCGCGACAGATGGGGCCTTGCAGCGGTGGTGGCAAGCCGGGGGTGAGGCTCTGGCCATCGCGGGGGCGTTTGTGGCAAGGGCTTGACCCATGCGGGCGTGGCGGAATGGTAGACGCCGGGGACTTAAAATCCCCTGAGCTTTGCTCGTGCGGGTTCGAGTCCCGCCGCCCGTACCATCGTGCCCCGCCGGGGCCGCCCCGCGCCCATCGCGCCTCGGGACATGCGACCCTCCGGAGTTCGTCATTATCTCCGCCTTAACGCCTTCCTGCGTAGTCCCCTGAGGGAAGCGTGGGGCCATCTCGCCCGGCGCATGTCTCGCCAGTGCCAGGACCAGGGGCTGTCGGGTTGGGACAACAGGCATGGAACCAGCGAGCCAACACGCACGCCTCGAGCCTCTGCCGGAGCAGCCCGGCGCCGAGCAGCGCACCGCGCCGCGCTTCACGCTGCTGATCCGCGCCGCCAAGCTGGTCTCGGCCCAGGGCGAATTCGTCTGCGTGATCCGCGACGTTTCCGAGACCGGGGTGAGCGTGCGCCTGTTCCACGGGCTGCCGTCCTGCAAAGACTTCGCGCTGCACATGCCCGCGGGCGCGGTCTATGAAATCGCCCGGGTCTGGCACAAGGGCAACGAGGCGGGCTTCACCTTCGCGGACGGGGTCGAGGTCGAGAAGCTCGTCAACGAATCGACCGACTATCCCAAGCGCGGCCTCAGGCTCGCGCTATGCTTTCCGGTGATGGTAAACATGCTGGCCGGCAGCTTCGAGGCGCTGGTCGAGAATTTCTCGCAGCAAGGCGCGCGGCTGACCTGCGACCGGATGCTGGCGATCGATCAGACCGTGCGGCTCCAGATCCCCGCGCCCGGCGGCAGCAAGCCGCGCGAGGTGCGAGCAAAAGTGCGCTGGCGGCGCGATCAGCATTACGGGGTGGTGTTCGACGACACCTTCACGCTCGGCGATTTCGCACGGCTGGCGGCGTTGCTCCAGGCCCCGGCGCTGCTCGAAGAGAGCGCCGCGCCCGCCTAGCCGGGGATGAACTTCAGCGCCACGCCGTTGATGCAGTGGCGCTTTCCGGTGGGCTTGGGGCCGTCACCGAAGATATGCCCCAAGTGCCCGCCGCAATCAGCGCAGTGGACCTCGGTGCGCGGGTAGCCGATCAGGGTGTCGGTCGAGGTGCCAACCGCGCCCTTGTCGATCGCCTGCCAGAAGCTCGGCCAGCCGGTGCCGCTGTCGTACTTGGTCGCCGAGGCATAGAGCCGGTTGCTGCACGCCGCGCAAACGAAGGTGCCCTTGCGCTTTTCCTTGTTGAGCGGCGAGGTGAAGGCGCGCTCGGTCCCCGCTTCGCGCAGGACGTAGTACTGGTCGCGGGTCAGCAGCTTCTTCCACTCGGCATCGGGCCGGCCCTTGGGGTAGGACTTGGCCTCGGCGGGCGAGGCCCCGCAGGCGCTGACGAAGGGCAGCGTGCCGATGATCGCGGCGCCGGCGGCCATCAGGCGGCGGCGGTTCAGGACGGGCAGGCGCATGGAAATCTCCGTGAAGGGGGCACAATGCCCACCCCCCATTTACGTCGAAAACGCCCCCGAGGTTTCACCCCCTGCCCGCAGGCGTCAGAAAGTCGTGATCTCGACCTCGAGCTTGCGGAAGCCGTGGACGAAATTCGCGCGCACCCGTTCGACATCGCCTGCGACATGCACACGCATCCGGCGCTTGTGCATTTCTTCGAGCAGGATGCGCAGCTGCATCTCGGCGAGCCGCGCGCCCACGCAGCGGTGGATACCGTAGCCGAAGGCGAGGTGGCGGCGGGCGTTGTCGCGGGTGATGTCGAGCTTGTCGGGGTTCTCGAACACGTCTTCATCGCGGTTGGCGCTGATGTACCACAGCACCACCTTGTCGCCCGCCTTGATCGTCTGGCCGAACACCTCGGTGTCCTCGGTGCAGGTGCGGCGCATGTGCGCGAGCGGGGTCTGCATCCGCAGGCATTCCTGCACCGCGTTGGGGATCAGCTCGGGGCTTTCCTCGAAGGCCTTGCGCTGGTCCGGGAACTTGTCGAGCGCGTGGATGATGCCGCTCATGGTGTTGCGGGTGGTGTCATTGCCGCCGACGATCAGCAGCACGAGGTTGCCCATGAACTCCTCGGGCCGCATCTGGTTCATCGCTTCGGAATGGATCATCATCGAGATGAGATCATTGCCCGGCTCCTTGTCCATCGTCCGCTCGATCCACAGCGTCTGGAAATAGGCCCCCATTTCCTGAAGGATGCCCCAGCGCATTTCATCGAGCGCGCGGATCGAGCCGAGTTCGGTATCGCCCGACCAGTCGGACCAGAAGGTCAGCAAGCGGCGATCTTCCCAGGGGAAGCCGAAAAGGATCGCGAGCATGCCGGTGGTGAGCTCGATCGAGACGGTGTCGACCCAGTCGAACACTTGCCCACGCGGCAGGCTGTCGAGCAGTTCGCCGGTGCGCGCGCGGATTTCCGCTTCCATGTCGGTGACCGCGCTCGGGGTGAACTTGGGCGCGACGGTGCGGCGCTGGCCGGTGTGCTGCGGGCGGTCCATTGCGATGAACATCGGCAGCTCGCGCCGTTCGATATTGCTGTCGGCCAGTTCTTCATCGCTGAGGCGGTTGAGGATGGTGATCCCGCCATGCTCCCAGCTTGACGAGAAGGTTTCGGGCAGGGCCTCGATATGCTGGATCGCCTTGTGGCCGACCACCGCCCAATAGGGGCCGAAGGGGCTGTCGGGGATCCAGTGGAGCTGGCCCGCCTTGCGCATCTCGGCGAAGACCGGCTGCCAGCGGTCCTCGAAATAGATGTCCGAGCGGCTGACGTCCCAGGGGTTCGAATGGCGCAAGCGTTCTTCGGGATGGGTTTCGAAATGGGCCTTGAGCGCCTCGTAGGAGGAAGGCTCGCGCCGCACCTGCGGGCGCTGGATTCCGGGCGTTGCGGGGGCAATCGTGGCCATGTCTGTCTCCCGTCGGGCAGCCTCTTGATGGGGCCGCTCCCTCGTGAGTCGCAGTCTGCCGTAACTGACAGCAATGTCAATATTGGTTGCGATTCGGGACTGAATCTAGGCCGGCAGCCTGCCGCCCTTCCGCCGCTTGTCGCGCCCCGCCCCGCCCGACTTCATGACGCGCTTGCGGAACAAGAGCGAGCCGGCCTTGACGATCCCCACCACCGCCAGCGCCTGCCAGGCGAGCGCGAGCGCGTGGGTCCACAGCTGCGGTTCCATCGCCGCGCGCGCCAGCATCGCGAAGGGCGAGGACAGCGGGAAGGCCATTGCCGCCATCTCCAGCCCGGAACCCGGTTGCTTGATGGTGTAGGCGGCAAGGAAGAACACCATCAGCTGGAGCATGGTGACCGGCATCGAGAGCGTCTGCACCTCGCGCACCGAGGTCGCCATCGAGCCGATCGTCAGGAACAGTGCGCCCAGCAGCAGGTAGGCCATCGCGAAGTAGAGCACGCCGAGTACCACAAACAGCGGCCAGCCGACTGCAGGGGCAGGGAGGTTGGTGATGTCGAAGCCGGTCATCCGGGTGATGACCTCGCCCGCGCCGCCGAACAGCGCGAAGCCGGCAAGGCCCCACACGGTGATGCCGACGAAGGAGACGCCCAGCATCGCAAACAGCTTGCCCATGAACACCGCGTCCATCGGGATTGCGGCGGCAAGGATCTCGATGATTTTGTTGGCCTTCTCCTCGACGAGGTTGGAGAGCACCATGCCCGCCAGCAGCATCGTCAAGAGGAACAGCAGCATTTGCGCGATCTGCGCGGTCTGGACGCGGGTGGTGCGCTCGTCCGCGGCGCTGGTCGTAACCAGATCGGCGCTGACCGGCGGGAAGGCGGCAGGCTCGGCGGCGAGCGCGTGGCCGGCGATGAGGCTGACCGGACCCTGCCAGCGCGCGATCTGGCCTTCGGTGCCGACCAGCACGGGGCTCTGCGGCGAGCCGGTGAGGATCGCGGCATAGTTGCCGCGGCGCGCTTCCATGAAGGCGCGCGCGTCGAAGGCGGGGTCCTTGGCGGCCTCGGGGACAGGTTGCAGCACGGGGAGCGCGAAAGGCAGCTGCGGGGCAAGACGCTCGCCCGCGGCGACCATCTTGGCGGTGTCGGCCGGGTTCATGGCGACGCCGACCTCAAAGCTGACCGCATCGCGCTGGACCTCGCCGCCGATGCTGCCGGCGAGCCCGCCGACGATCACCGGGAACAGCGGCCCCAAGAGGAAAAACAAGAAGGCGCGGCTGAACAGCACCGCGACGAAATCGCGCCGGGCGATGACCCAGGCGGCTTCCATCGACGAGAGGCGCGGGCGGATTGCGGTGTCGATCATGCGTTGGCCTCTTCGCTATCGGCCTGAAGTGCGCGCGCGGCGGCCTCGCCCGCGATGGCGACGAAGGCATCGTGCAGCCCGGCGCGCTCGATCGAGAGCGAGAGAATCCCCGCCTCGCCTTCGATCAGCCCCTTAAGGAGCGGCTCGATCCCGCTTTCGGGGAGCGGAAACTGGAAGAAATCGCCATTGCGGCGGGTCTCGGCGGGCAGCGCCGAGAGCCACGCGCCTTCGCGGGCGCGGGTCTCGAGCCGCACCTGCGCCGGAATGCGGTCTCGCGCCGCTTCGACCGAGCCGGCATAGGGCACCTTGCCCCCGGCGATGATCGCCACGCCTTCGCATAGGCGCTCGGCATGGTGAATAACGTGGGTGGAGAAGATCACGGTGACGCCATCGTCCGCCAGCGCGCGGATCATCATTTCGAGCTTGCCCTGATTGATCGCGTCGAGGCCGGAGAAGGGCTCGTCGAGCACCACCAGCCGGGGCTCATGGACCAGCGTGCCGAGCAATTGGACGGTCTGCGCCATGCCCTTGGAGAGCTGGCGGATCTGGCGGTCGGTAGCATGGCCGAGGCCATGCCGTTCGAGCAGATCGACCGCGCGCTTGCGGCCCTCCTTCAGCGGAAGGCCCCGGAGCGCGCCCATGAAGGCAATCGCCTCAATGCACTTCATCGAGGGGTAGAGCCCGCGCTCTTCGGGCAGATAGCCGATCAACCGGCCGATATCATGCGGGCGGTCATGCCCGAACACGCGGCGCACGCCCTCGTCCGGGTCGATGATGCCGAGCAGCATGCGCAGCGTCGTGGTCTTGCCAGCGCCATTCGGCCCGAGGATCCCGTAGATCGCGCCCTCGGGCACCGAAATGTCGACCCCGTCCACCGCCCGCGTGCCGTCAAAGCTCTTGACCAGCCCGCGCGCCTCGATTGCCAGGGGACGCCCGTCGGCGGGGACGGCGCTGAAGCCCTCCCCGACATTGCCCGCCGCCATATGATCGCTTACCGCCATGTCCATGGCATACGCGGTTAGCGGACAGGATTAAACGGAGCCCTTGCCGAATATGGTTAACACTGCCGCAACCATTGCCGAGCAGGTGCGTGAGCGCGCCCTCGCCGAAGGATTTGCGGTGTGCGGCTTCGCTTCGGCGGGCGAGGACCCCCTGCGGTCTGCGCGGCTGGAGCAATGGCTGGGCGAGGGGCACCACGGCTCGATGGAATGGATGGCCGCGCGGCTCGACCACCGCCGCTCCCCGCAGGGGCTGTGGCCCGAGGCTCGGAGCGTCATCGCTTTGGGCATGTCCTATGCCCCCGCCCACGATCCGCTGGCGCTGGAGGGTTCGGACGCCCACGCGCGGATCTCGGTCTATGCGCAAGGCAAGGACTATCACGATGTGGTGAAGAAGCGCCTCAAGGCGCTCGCCCGCTGGCTGGTGGAGACGGTGCCGGGTAGCCAAGTGAAGGTCTTCGTCGACACCGCCCCGGTGATGGAAAAGCCGCTGGGCGAGGCGGCGGGGATCGGGTGGCAGGGCAAGCACACCAACCTCGTCAGCCCCACCCACGGCAGCTGGCTGTTCCTCGGGGCGATCTACACGACGCTGGATCTCGCCCCGGCCGAGCCGCACCGCGACCAGTGCGGGAGCTGCCGCGCGTGCCTCGACGCCTGCCCCACCAACGCCTTCCCCGCGCCCTACCAGCTCGATGCGCGGCGCTGCATTTCCTACCTCACCATCGAGCACAAGGGCGCGGTGCCGGAGGAATTCCGCGAAGGCCTCGGCAACCGCATCTACGGCTGCGACGATTGCCTTGCGGTGTGCCCGTGGAACAAGTTCGCCTCGGCGAGCCAGGCGATCAAGGAATTCCTCCCCCGCGCCGAACTGGTCGCCCCTCGCCTTAGCGAGCTACTCGCGCTGGACGATGCGGGGTTCCGGTCGCTGTTTGCGGGCTCGCCGATCAAGCGCATCGGGCGGGATCGGTTCGTGCGGAACTGCCTCTACGCGGCGGGCAACAGCGGGAACCGCGCGCTGCTGGAGCAGGTCGAGACGCTGACCGCCGACCCAGACCCGGTGGTCGCCGAGGCGGCGGGGTGGGCTCTGAACCGGCTCAGATCAAATCCTTGAGCGCCACCTCGGGGTCGGCCAGCACCGCGGGGTCGATCTTCCCGCAGCCGCTCTCGAGCAGCTTCCGCGCCTGCACGTAGTCCTTCATCGTCCCCACGCAGTCGAAGGCGATAGGCACCCCGTTCTTCAGATACACCACCGTGAACTTGCGCGTCTCCGGATCGCCGCGCAGCACAGTCGCATCGAAGCCGAGGCTGAGGCCTGCGGTCTGGAGCTTGAGGTCATACTGGTTCGACCAGAACCATGGCAGCGCGTTGTAATCCTCCTTCTCGCCCATGATCGCCTTGGCCACGGTGTTCGCCATGTCGTGCGCGTTCTGGACCGATTCCAAGCGGATCACCGCATTGTCGGCATAGGGGTTGGCGTGGGCGGCGCAGTCGCCGATCGCATAGACGTCATCGAGCGTCGTGCGGCAGCAGAAGTCGACGTCGACCCCGTTCGATCCCGCCGCCCCCGCCGCGATCAAGGGCGCCACGGCAGGGACGATGCCGATGCCGACTACCACCATGTCGCACGGCACTTCCTCGCCATTGTCGAGCCTGACGCCGGTGACCTTGTCCTCGCCGAGCACCGAATGGATGCCGGTGGAGAGTCGGATGTCGACGCCCTGCCGGCGGTGCTCGTCGGCGTAAAAGGTCGACAATTCCTCGCCCGCCACCCGCGCGAGCAGGCGAGGGAGCATCTCGACCAGCGTGACCTCGCAGCCGAGTTTGCGCAGGACCGCCGCCGCCTCGAGCCCGATATAGCCCCCGCCGATCACCACCGCGCGCTTTGCGCCATCCGCCAGCGCCTGCATCATCGCGTCGGCATCGCGCTTGTCGCGGACATAGAACACGCCAGGCAGCACCGCGCCCGGCACCGGCAACCGGCGCGGATCGCCGCCGCCCGACCAGATGAGCTTGCGATAGGTGACGTGGCCGCCATCCGAGAGCGTCAGCGTGTGCCGCGCCGGGTCAATCGCGGTCACCGCCGCGCCGAGCCTCAGGGCGATGTTCTTCTCGGCCCAGAACTTCTCGGGCCGGATCATGATCCGCTCGAAGCCCTTGTCGCCCGCAAGGTATTCCTTGGAGAGCGGCGGGCGCTCGTAGGGGGGCGCGTCGTCGCGGCCGATCATCAGGATCGAGCCCTCGTGCCCGTGCTGGCGCAAGGCAATCGCCGCCTGCGCGCCGCCGTGCCCGGTGCCGACGATCACGACATCTGCGTGTTCAAAACTGGAACTCATGACCTGCCTTATGCCCCTCCGGCGCTTTGCGGCCATTGATGTGGCGCAAATTGCCGGGGGGTCAAGCTGGTGGTTTGGAGATGGGCGAATCCTTCCCTCGCCGTGGGGAGGGGTCGGGGATGGGGGCTCGACATCGGCGGTCGTCGCACACCCACCCCCAACCCCCTCCCTCAAGGGAGGGGGCTCCTAGCGCTCCAGCAGGTTCCTTGCCTGGCTGGCGATCTGGGCGAGCATCGCCGCGCCCACCGGCGGGCGGGCCTGCGCGCGGGCGACGAGCTTGCGGAACTGGGTGACGCCCTGCGCATTGCGCTCAGTCCAATCGGCCACGGCCCCGCGCGGGTCGGCCTTACCGTCCCCGCCCTGCATCAGCCGCCGCAAGAACTCGATCCGCATCTGCTGGAAATCACGCGCTAGCCCTGAGATCAGCAGCCGCTCCCACACGTCCGACGGGCTCATGTGCGCCGCCGTCCCCTGCGCCCAGTCGAGGCCGAGCGCGGTGCCGATATCGGTGAAGGCGTGGGTGAGCAGCGTCGGCTCGATCCCGCCGCTGCGGGCAGCCTGCGCCAAGCCCACCGCGCCGTCGAAATCGAACAGCCCGGCGACCTGCGCCGCCAGCCCCGCGGGCGCGCCGATGCCGACGAAACCGTCGCGCAGCGCCTTGGAGCGGGCGCGCGGTTCCTCGGTGAGCAGCTCCTCGCGGGCCCCCACCAGCGCGCTGACACCCTCGGCGAGGGCCGCGATCATCGCCCCGGCGGCGACCTTGCCCGAAGCGGTGCGCAGGACGTCGCTCATGAGGTTGCCAACGGCGGCGGCGAGGCGATCGAACAGCGCGAGGCGCGCGGTCTCGGGCATCTCGGCACTTTCGAGATCACGCCACAGCGCTTCGAGCCCGAACAGGCGCTCGGTCACAACGAAGGCCGCCGTGACTTCGGCGAGGCCGACGCCTTCCTCCTCCGCCAGTTCAAACGGATGGACCATGCCCAGCCGGTTGACGATGCGGTTCGAAAGGCTGGTCGCGATCATCTCGCGCCGCAGCCGGTGGCCTTTGATCTCGGCAGCGAAGGTCTTGCGCATCGCCGCCGGGAAGCGCGCGAGCAGCAGGGGTTCGAGCACCGGATCGTCGGGCAGATCGCTCGCCTCGATCGCGGCCTGAAGCGCGAGCTTGCCCGAGGACAGCAGCACCGCGAGCTCCGGGCGGGTCAGGCCCTGACCATCGGCGGCGCGGCGGGTCAGCACCTCGCCCTCGGCCAGCCCTTCGGTGCGGCGGTCGAAATCGCCGACTTCTTCCAAGCGTTCGATCAGGCGGACATAGGCCGGAATTGCGCCGGCCCCGCCGCTTTCGGCGATCGACAATGCGAGCGCCTGCAGCCGGTTGTCCTCAAGCACAAGCGCGGCGACATCGTCGGTCATCGCCGCGAGCAGCGTGTTGCGCTTCTTCGGGGTGAGCTTGCCGCTGGCGGTGGCTGCGGCGAGCGCGATCTTGATGTTGACCTCGTTGTCCGAGCAATCGACCCCGGCGGAGTTGTCGATGAAGTCGGTGTTGATCCGGCCTCCCGCGAGCGAGAAAGAGATGCGCCCGGCTTGCGTGACGCCAAGGTTCGCACCCTCGCCGATCACGCGGGCGCGGATTTCGGTGGCATCGACGCGCATCGCGTCGTTCGCCGGATCGCCGACCTGGATGTGGCTTTCCTGCGGGGCCTTCACATAGGTCCCGATCCCGCCGAACCACATGAGGTCAACAGGCGCGCGCAGGATCGCGGTGATCAGCGCTTCGGGCTCGATCTCCTTATCCTCAATCCCGATGGCCTCGCGGGCCTGCTTCGACAGCTTGATCGTCTTGGCAGTGCGCGGGAAGACGCCGCCGCCCTTGGAAATCAGCTTCTTGTCATAATCGTCCCAACTCGAGCGCGGCAGGGCGAACATGCGGGCGCGCTCCTTCCAGCTCGTCAGCGGATCGGGGGTCGGGTCGATGAAGATGTGGCGGTGATCAAAGGCGGCGACCAGCTTCAGCGCCTTCGACAGCAGCATCCCGTTGCCGAACACATCGCCCGACATGTCGCCGCAGCCCGCCACGGTGACGGACTGGGTCTGCACGTCCACCCCCATTTCGCGGAAGTGGCGCTGCACGCTCACCCACGCCCCGCGTGCGGTGATGCCCATCGCCTTGTGGTCATAGCCGTTCGAGCCGCCGCTGGCGAAGGCGTCATCGAGCCAGAAGTCGCGGCTCTGCGCGATGCCATTGGCGATGTCGGAGAAGGTCGCGGTGCCCTTGTCGGCGGCGACCACGAAATAGGGGTCATCCCCGTCGAGCGCCTCGACGCATTGCGGATGGACCACGCGCCCGCCGACGATGTTGTCGGTGACGGACAAGAGCGTGCGGATGAAGATCTCATAGGCGGCGCGGCCCTCCGCCGCCCAGCCTTCGCGGTCGATCGCAGGAGAAGGGAGCTGCTTGGGATAGAACCCGCCCTTGGCCCCCGTCGGCACGATCACCGCGTTCTTCACGCGCTGGGCCTTCATCAGCCCGAGGATTTCGGTGCGGAAGTCGTCGCGCCGGTCGGACCACCTGAGGCCCCCGCGCGCCACCGCGCCCGAGCGCAGGTGGATGCCCTCGACCCGCCGCGAATAGACGAAGATCTCCCGCCACGGCAGCGGCTTGGGGAGGCCAGGGACAAGGTGGCTGTCGAGTTTGAACGCCAGCGCCTCGGCCGACGCAGGAGCGAAGGCGTTGGTACGCAGCACCGCGTCGATCACCGCGCGGTAGAGGCGCAGCAGGCGGTCGTCATTGATCGCGGTGACCTTGGCGAGCCCGCGCGTGAAGGCGCCCTGCGCGGCGGCGAGCGCTTCCTCGCGGTCACCTTCGAAGGCCGGATGGTGGCGCGCTTCGAACAGGTCGACCATCGCCCGGGTCACCTGCGGCGCGGCGACGAGCGCGTCGACCACGGTGTAGATCGTGTAGGCAAGTCCGGTCTGGCGCAGATAGCGATAGACCGCGCGCAGCCAGTTCGCCTCGCGCGGGAGGAGCCCGGCGGCGGGCACCAGGCGGTTGAACGGATCATCCTCCGCCGCGCCGTTGAGCACATCGGCGAGCGCGGTCTCGATCAGCGCCGCATGGTCGAGCAGCGCGCCCGCCTCACGCCCGGCGGGCAAAGTGAGCAGGAATTCGTGGATCGATCCGAGGCCCGCATCGGTCAGATAGGTCGGCACTTCCGCCAGCACGCGGAAGCCGAAATTCTCGAAGGCTGGCACCACGTCCGACAGCGCCAGCGCGCCGCGGGTGTGGTAGACCTTGAGCCGCAGCGTGTCCGCCCCGTCATTGGCGAGACGGTAGAGCCGCACCGCGCGCTCGCTGGGCTTGGCGATGATGCCTTCGCCCTCGGCGACCATGAGCCCGCGCAGCTTGGCGATGTCGCGCGCGGCTTCCTCGGGGCCGTAGGCGAGGCGGTAACCGGTCGGGAAAGCCGGGGCATAGCGCGCGGCCAGCGCGGCGGCGCGGCCATCGTCCTCGTGCGAGGCAAGGTGGCTGGCGACTGCCTCGTTCCAGCCGCGCAGCAGATCAGCGAGCTGCGCCTCGATCGCGGCAGCATCGGGCAGGCTGGTCGAGGCGCGCACATCGATCAGGAAGCGCAGCAGCGCCAGCGTGGAGCTTTCGACCTCAAGGCTCCAGTCGAGCAGCGCCGCGCCCGGGGCCTTCAGCAGCATCGCCTGAATCTGCTGGCGCACATCGGTGCTCATATGGTCGCGCGGCAGCCACACGAAGGCGAAGACGTGGCGCTCGAGCGTCGCTGGGACCATGATGACGCGCGGGCGCGGGCGGTCGATCAGCGCCATCTTGGCGGTGACGAGATCAGCAACGCGCTCGGGGTCGAAGGCGACGAGAAGATCATTGGGAAGCGAGGTGAAGGCATGGACCAGCGCCTTGCCGTTATGCCCGGCGGGATCGAAGCCGAGCCGCGCGGTGATATCCGCCACCATCGCGCGCAGCACCGGCACTTCGCCCGGCCGCGCATTCATCGCCGCGCTGGTCCACAGCCCGGCATGGATCGAGAGCGCGGAGATTTTCCCCTTTTCGCGGACCGGAACGATGAACAGATCGAGCGGGCTCGTGCGGTGGACGCGCGACTGGACGTTGCTCTTGATCGCCAGCATCGCCTTGGGCGTGCCGGCCTTGTCGGCCGCGTCGAACCACTCGAAGGCGCGGTCGTAGGAGATATCGGCCAGCAGGTCCTGCGCCGAGGCGCGGCAGATGCCGAGGCGCGCTTCGGCGGTGCCGTCACGCCGCCGGGTCATGTGGCCGAGCTGGGTCAGCATCCCGCCCTTCAGCCAATCGAGCAGCGCGCCTGCCTCAGCGTCGAGGGTGGCGACCGCAGCGGCATCGGCGGCCATGGCGTCCTGCATCGCGGGCCAATCGGCGACCGCAGCGTGGACATCGCCCAGCGTTGCTTCAAGCGCTTCGAGCAGTTCGCGCCGCTGGCGGGCGTCGACACGCGGGGTCTCGATATAGATCAGCGATTCGCGGGTTCCGCTCTTGCCGAGGCCGGTGATCGCGCCATCGTGGTCACGCTCGACCGGCACCACCGGGTGGAGCAGCCGGTCGATCCCGAGCCCCTGCGCCGAAATCGCAGCGGCGAGCGAATCGACGAGGAAGGGCTGGTCGTCATTGATGATCGCGATCCGCAGATGGCGCCGCGCGCCGCTGGTGGATTCGAGCTGGATGATGGGCTCGCCCGCGCGGCGGGTCGCGGCGGCGGTGAGCAGCCAGCTCGCGGCCTCATCGAGCACCGCCTTGTCGGCGCCCGCATCGCCGGGCAGCAGCGAAGCCTCCAATTGGAGGCGCAGGGCCTTGATCAACGCCTTCGACGGCGCGGCGGCGACGGTCTTCGACCCCATATATGGCTCCTGTCCATCCTGCGTCCGGCGGGCGGCTGACGCGCAATATTATTGTGCCGGATTGTAGTTATCGTGTCTTGCGCGATACAAGCTTTAAGGCCCGCGGTGCAAGCACGAGAATTGCCCTTTTCGGATCAGACCGCAGCGAGTTCGCGGCAGGCGTCGAGCGTCATTTCGATGCTGCGGATGCGGGCGTCCGGGTAATAGGTCGCGCCGCTCAGCAGGATTTCGTCGGCGCCGGTGCGGGCCACGAAGGCGTCGATCGCGGTGCGCACCTGCTCGGGCGTGCCGACCGCGGCGGCCTGGCCGACATGGGCGAGCATCGCCTGCGCAGTCGCCGGGAGCGTGTCGGTGTAGTCCTTGATCGGCGGCGGGAGCTTGCCGGGACTGCCCGAGCGCAGCCGCACGAAGCTCTGCTGCTGGGAAGAGGCGAGCAGGCGCGCCTCTGCCTCGGTATCGGCGGCGAAGACGTTCATCGCGACCATCACATGCGGGCGATCAAGCGCCTCGCTAGGTTGGAAGTCGCGGCGATAGAGCGCCAGCGCCGCATCGAGGTGATCGGGCGCGAAATGCGCGGCGAAGGCGTAGGGCAGGCCGAGCTTGGCCGCCAGTTGCGCCCCGAACAGGCTCGATCCGAGCATCCACAGCTCGACCTTTGCGCCGAGCCCCGGCGTGGCGGTGATGGGGAGATCGAAGTCCCCCGTCAGCAGCGCACGCAGCTCGACCACATCCTGCGGGAAATATTCGGCCGCTTGGTGGAGGTTCTTCCTCAGCGCCCGCTGCAACTCCGGCCCCGCCCCCGGCGCGCGGCCCAGCCCAAGATCGATCCGCCCGGGGAACAGCGCGTCCAGCGTGCCGAACTGCTCGGCGATCTGGAACGGGGTGTGGTTGGGGAGCATGATCCCGCCCGATCCGATCCGGATGCGACTTGTGGCATTGCCGATATGCGCGAGCACGACGGATGTGGCCCCGCCCGCGATCCCGTCCATCGCGTGATGCTCGGCGACCCAGAAGCGGTCACACCCCAGCGCTTCGGCCGCGCGGGCGAGCTGCGTGGTGGCGGCGAAGGCTTCGGACAGCGTCCCGCCCTCGCGGACGGGGACAAGGTCGAGCACGGAGAAACGGGTCATGACTGGGGCACCTCCGGGGCAGCTGCGACTGCGGGTGCAGTTTCGCCTGCATCCCCGAGCTGCGCAAGGTAATCCTTGGCGGTGGCGGCCGCAGGACTGTCCGGGGCGAGCGCGATCACCGATTGCCAGCTTTTGCGCGCGGGCTCGTCCCGGCCCGCGAGCACGGCGATCACCCCGGCCTCGAGCGCGATTTCGGGGTTGGTGGTTGCGAGCGTGGCGGCGCGTTCGATCGCGGCCTGCGCTTCGGGGAGCTTCTCCAGCCGCCGCAGCAGGGTGGCCTTGAGCAGCCAGCCCTCGGCCCGGTCGGGAGCGAGACTGGTGGAATTCTCCAAAGCCGCGAGCGCTTCATCGGCCCGGCCCAGCGCCACCAGCGCGCGGGCGCGGTCATTCGCGGCGATGGCTTCGAGGAGCGGGGCTTTCGCCGCACGCGCATCGCTTTCCGCGAGCGTCAGCAGGCCCAGCGCGCCCTCGGCATCCCCGCTGCCGAGCGCCGCCGCTCCGGCCAGCGCGGCGAAGCGCGCACGGGCGCGGGGTTCGCCATCCGGGGTCTCCTCGCGCGCCGCGTTGAAGGCGGTGCGGGCATCGTCCCACAGCTCAAGCGCCGCCGCGGCCGTCCCGAGGCAGTGGTTGGCGAGCACGCGGTCGGCCCCGGTGGTCTCGGCGCGGCGGATCTGCGCCATGGCATGGGCGCGCGCCGGGTCTTCCTCGAGCGTACCGAGGCACCCCGCAAGCCATGCGCTGACGGGATCGGGATCGGCCTCCGCGTCGGGCTTGGGCTGCACATGTTCGCGCGGCGGCCGGTCGCGGACCAGCTCGTCACCCTGCATGGCGCCCCCCATCGGATTGGGGCCGACTTGCAGAGCGAGCGCGAAGAGGATCGACACCAGTGGCTTATCCGTAGAATTCGGCCACGATGGCCTTGAGAAGATCGATGTCGCCGGGGCGCGACAGGCGGTGGTCGCCGTCCTCTACCAGCGTCACCTGAACGTCACCCGACCCGAGCGCCGATTTGAGGCGGAGCGAGATGTCGAAGGGGACGTCGGCATCGGCCTTGCCGTGGAGCAGCCGCACCGGGCAGGCGAGGTCGATCCTGCTGTCGAGCCGCAAGTGGCATTCAGCATCGGCGAAGAACTTGGCGTGGGTGGGAGTCGGCTCGGGGCCGTAGGGGTTGTCCTCGAAGATCGTCTCGCCGCGCTCAAGCGCCGCGCGCTGTTCTGGCGAATAGCCCCAGCGGGTGAAATCGGGGGCGGGGGCGATGCCGACCAGCCCGGTCATGCGATGCTTGAGGTGCTCGGCGACCAGCAGCATCAGCCAACCACCCATCGACGAGCCGACAAGCAACACCGGACCACTGACGTATGACGCGACGAGCGCCAGCACCTCGTCGCGCCATGCGGAAAGCATCCCCTCGGCAAAATCCCCGTCCGACTGGCCGCAGCCCGAATAGTCGAGCAGCAGGCAGGCCCGGCCCTTCGCTTCAGCCTCGGCGAACAGCGCGGTGGCCTTGCTCCCGCTCATGTCGCTCATGTAGCCGGGGAGGAAGACGAGGCAGGGGCCGGTGCCGTGGGTATAGCGGAAGGCGACGCGGCGCCCGTCGTAAAGAGTGTGGTGAAGAAGCGCGGTCATGCGCCGCTCCATGCCCCGCGTGAGGCCGATTGTCACGCAAGCGCAACCGGAGGGGGATAGCGACCGCGCCATGATCAAGACCGAACCCGCGGCCCAGCCCGCTGCCACCGCGCTCACCCGGCGCTCGCTGTTCACCCTCGCGGGCGCCTCGGCCGCGCTGGCGGCGACGCCGTCCGCGGCGGCGGGCTTCGGCACCGGCTTTACCCATAGCGTGGCGAGCGGCGAGCCGGCGGCGACCTCGGTCCTGCTGTGGACCCGCTATGTCGCGGGGGCGGAAACCAAGTTGACCTGGCAGGTGAGCGAGACCGAGACCTTCGCCAAGCCCGTCGCGGAAGGCGCAGTCACCGCCTCGCCGGCGCGCGATTGGTGCGCCAAGGGCGTCGCCACCGGGCTCGCTCCCGACAAGTGGTATTTCTACCGCTTCCTCGCGCCCGATGGCACGCCCTCGCCCGTGGGCCGCACCCGCACGCTGCCGGAAGGCCCCTCGGCCAAGTTCCGCATGGCGGTGTTCTCCTGCTCGAACTTCGGGTTCGGCTGGTTCAACGCCTATGGCCATGCGGTCGAGGTCAATGACTGCGACCTCGCGGTGCACCTTGGCGACTACATCTACGAATATGCCGCCGGGAATTACCCCGACAAGAACAAGATCGTCGAAGGCCGCGTGCTCGCGCCGGTGACCGAGATCGTCGCGCTGACCGATTACCGCCTGCGCTACGCCACCTACCGCGCCGACCCCGATCTCCAGCGCCTCCACCAGGTGCTCCCGATGATCGCGGTGTGGGACGACCACGAGAGCGCGAACGATTCGTGGGAGAACGGGGCCGAGAACCATCAGGAGGGCGCCGAAGGCACCTGGGCGGTGCGCAAGGCCGCCGCCAAGCAGGCCTATCGCGAGTGGCTGCCGGTCGCCGACACCGCCTATTCGACCTATCAGGTGGGCAGCCTTGCCACCCTGTTCCGGATCGACACCCGGCTCGAAGGGCGCGACGAGCAGCTCGATCTCGAAAAGATCATGGCCGGCGCCAAGGACCCGCAGGCGCTGATGGCGGCGCTGGGCAAGTTCAAGGACGGCGAATGGGCCGCCGCGGACCGCCAGCTGCTGGGCGAGGCGCAGGAGGCGTGGCTCGGCAAGGCGCTCGCCGCTTCGACCAAGGCCGGCACCCAGTGGCAGGTGCTGCTCCAGCAGGTGCTGATGGGCAACCTGCGCACGCCCAAGGACTTCGCCGAGGGGATCGGCGCAGGGCTTCCCGATTTCGTGAAGCAGCGCCTCGCGGCCGCCGCAGCGGCGAGCCAGGCGGGGCTGCCTTCCAACATGGACGCGTGGGACGGCTATCCGGCCGCCCGCGCCCGCGTGTTCAAGGCCGCGCTCGAAGCCAACGCCAACCTCGTGGTGCTTGCGGGCGACACCCACAATGCCTGGGCCTTCGACCTTGCGCATGAAGGTACGCCCGTCGGTGTCGAGCTCGGCGGCAATTCGGTGAGCTCGCCCGGCTTCGAGAGCTACCTCACCTTCGTCAAGCCCGACACGCTCGCCGCCGCGCTGGTGGCGGAGAACGAGCAGCTCAAGTGGGCCGACACCGCGCAGCGCGGCTACATGATGGTCGAACTGACCCCGGCGCGCGCGACCACCGAATACCGCTTCGTCGCAGGGATCAAGCAGCGCTCGACCCAGCTTGCGGGCACCAAGCGGATCACCACCGACAAGGGCTCGGCCAAGCTGACTGTGTGACCTGCGCCGCGCGATGACGGATTGTTAAGGCGCCATCCGGTATTTGCTGACCCATCCGAACAGGGGGGTCAGACATGCGGTTCTTGGCGATGGTGGCGGGCGCAGGGGTGCTGGGCACCGGGGCCTATGTGGGCGGCGCGTTCGACCAGGGCGAATATTACGCCATGGCCCCGACCGATGTCGAAGCGCGGCTCGCGGGCATGAACTTCGGCTCCGAGCTGAGCGGCGAGAGCGGTGATTCCTCGATCCGCCTTGCGCTGCGCAGCCGCGGCCCGAGCATGCTGCGCTGGGACCTGATGGTCGATGGCGAGCGTGCCGGCGAAGTGCGCGCCAATCTCGCCCCGTCCGAGCCCGGTACGCGGGTCAGCGTGACCTTCAAGTTCAGCGAAGGCGACGCGATGATGGGGCTCGAGGAAGACCCGCTGGTCAACGACATCGCCCGCATCGCGATGGAGGAGAAGGTCGATTCCACCCTCGATGGCCGCGCCTTCGACAAGCGGCGGATGCAGGCCAAGATGGCCGCGATGATCGCCGCCAATCCCGGCGCGGTCGCCAATATGCAGAAATCGCTGCAAGAAAATGTCGGCAAGGAAATGGACCGCGCCGCGAGCGAAATCGACGAGGGATATGACGACGCCGGCTCCTATGGCGAGCCGACCTCCTACGGCAAGCCCACGATGTCGGCCAAGCCCCAGCGCCCGACCGACTTCGAAGACTCTCACGCCGATGGCGGCTGGGGCGACAACTAGGGGGCAGGTGCGGAGACGGCCTCCGTCAGCCCCGCCCGCAGCGCTGTCTCGAAGGCCTCGGGCTGGTCGAACATGACGAAGTGGAAGCTTTCGTCCACGACGGTCAGCTGGAAATCGGGCGTCCCGGTATAAGCAGTGCGAAACAGCGGTTCGACCCGCGCGCGCGGCGCATAGAGGTTGGCCGCCGCGATCACCCGCACCGGCACCGTCACTTCCGGCAGGCGCGAACGCATGTCGGTGGTCATCAGCGCATGGATCGCGGAAGCGAAGCTCGCGCGGTCGCTGGCGATACTCCAATCGACGACCTTAGCCTGATAGGCCGGGCCCTGCACCAGCGACATAACCCCGCGCCGCTGGCTCTCGGCAAAGCTCTCGCGGTCCTGTGCCAGCAGGCCGATCCGCGTGTCCTCGGCGATCCGCGTCGTGCCAGCGACGGTCGCGCCCGGGTTGAAGATCAGCGGGAAGAACGGCAGCGAATCGACCACCACCACGCGGGTGATCCGGTCGGGGTGATCGGCGCCGAGGATCAGCCCGAGAAACCCGCCCATCGAATGGCCGGCATAGAGCGCGCTCTCGACCTTCTGGCAATCCAGGTGCCGGATGATCTCGGCCTCGGTGTTCTTCAGCACCTGCGCCGGATCGCCCTTGGCCGGCCGCCCGGCAAAGCCTGCGACATGGACGAGGTGGAGGCGGTAGTCTTTCGCAAGGCTCTCCTTCACCAGGCTCCAGGTCTCGGGCGACGAGCCGAGGCCCGGGACCAGCACCAGATCGGGCCCGGTGCCGGTGACCTCGAACGGCGGGCAGGGGGCGGCGTCCTCGGCCTGCGCGGCGGCGGCCGGGATCAGCAACGCGGCAAGCGCGGCGACAAGGGGGCGGAAGGGAGTCATTCGGGGGATTCCTCTCTCAGAAAAATGGCTTCGATCGGCAGGCCGAACACATCGGCAATGGTGAAGGCGAGCGGGAGCGAGGGGTCGTAGCGGCCCTTCTCGATGGCGTTGACGCTCTGGCGGCTGACCCCGAGGCGGTCAGCCAGATCCTGCTGGCTCCACCCGTGCTCGGCACGCAGGACGCGCAGGCGGTTGTTCATTCCGCCTCCTCCAGGTCGTCGTCCTCGGGGGCACAGTCCCTGCGCGCGGCCCATGCGTTCCACATGCCGCCGATCCCGAGGCCGACGAACCAGAAGAACGCCGCTCCGAACCCGCCATTGCCGGAAGGCACGACGTCATAGTTCTGCAGGAACTCCCACACGGTCATCACGCTGAGGCAGAAGGCGGTGGCGAACAGCGACTGGCGCACCAGCATGTAGCGGATGTATTCGTCAGTCTCTTCCTCGAGCAGCCGGAAGATCGTCCAGAAGGTGCCGAGGATCGGCAGCGCGGGCAGCACTGCGGCGCCCAATGCGAGGGGGCCCGCCGGCGGGGCGTGGCGGAACAGCCAGCCGACCGCGAGGATCAGGCCGACATAGATGGACATGCAGACGGTTAGGCGCCTGATATAGCGCCGCATCGCCGGGGACATCTTCGTCGCCATGGCTCAGGCCTTGCGCAGGCCGCAAGGCGCATCGCGGCGGATGATCCACGGCAGCATCACCAGCGGCGCAAATTGGGAGACCTGCTCGGGCACGATGTCGAACATCGCAAGCGTTGCGAGGGCAAGTAGGATGGCCGCGAGGACCAGCGCTTCTTGAATGCGGGTCATGGAAAGCTCCTTTTGCACAATGGCAAGGTAGCTTTACATTTGAGTCGCGGCGCGTGTCAAGGAGGCTTTCCATTGGCGTGAACAAAGCCCTGCTCCAAGAGGTGTTTCATCAACTTGCACGTGACTTTTACCTGTTGGAGCCATACGTCTCCCCCATGGCCCTGCTGCTGACCACCACCGCGACCACGACCACCCGGACTACCATCCGGGGGCGGCGGCGCGCGGGTTAGGCCCGGCAGCCCGCCGCCCGGTTCGGGGCGGCGCGTTGTTCTCCCCGATCCGGTAACTCGCTTAACACCGCTCTTCCGGTGCGCGCCTGCTTGTGGCAGGGCGACCCGCAAACGAGACGGATTGCGATAACCATGACCGAACTGCTCAAGATCAGCCTGCCCGATGGCTCGGTGCGCGAAGTGCCTGCCGGTTCGACCCCGGCGGATATTGCCGCGGCGATCGGCCCCGGCCTCGCCAAGGCGGCGATTGCCGCGCGCGTAGACCATGGCCTTGGGGCAGAACTGCGCGATCTCACCCGGCCCTTCGAGGGTGACGCGGAACTCGCGCTGGTAACCAGCCGCGACGAGGCCGATGCGCTCGAACTCGCCCGCCACGATTATGCGCACGTGCTCGCTGAGGCGGTGCAATCGCTCTTCCCCGGCACCCAGATCACCTTCGGTCCGGCGACCGACGATGGCTTCTATTATGACGTGAAGGCGCCCGCCACGCGCGAGCCCTTCGGCATGGACGACCTCCCCGCGATCGAGGAGGAAATGCGCCGCATCATCCGCGCCGACAAGCCGCTGCGCCGCGAGGTGTGGAGCCGCGAGCAGCTCATCGCGAAGTGGGCGGGCGAGGGCGAGACCTTCAAGGCCGAGTGGGCCAAGGAACTCCCTGAGGGCGAGGAACTCACCGTCTACTGGAGCGGCAACGACTGGCTCGACATGTGCCGGGGGCCGCACTTGCCCTCGACCGGCAAGCTCGATCCCGATGCCTTCAAGCTGATGCGCGTCGCCGGGGCCTATTGGCGCGGCGACCAGAATAATGCGCAGCTGACGCGCATCTACGGCACCGGCTGGCTCAACAAGAAGCAGCTTCAGGCGCATCTGACGCGGCTCGAGGAAGCTGCCAAGCGCGACCACCGCAAGCTGGGGCGCGAGATGGACCTGTTCCACTTGCAGGAAGAGGCGCACGGGAGCGTCTTCTGGCACCCCAAGGGCTACCGCATCTGGCGCGAGCTCGAGAGCTACATGCGCCGCAAGATGGACGGTGCGGGCTATCGCGAGATCAAGACCCCGCAGCTGATGGACGTGCGCCAGTGGACCCAGTCGGGCCATTGGGGGAAGTACGCGCAGAACATGTTCGCGGTCCCCGACATCGTCCCTGACGTGGACGAGGAGAGCGGCGTCGCCTCGCCCAAGGTGGCGGATGATGCCGCGTGGATGGCGATCAAGCCGATGAACTGCCCGGCGCATGTGATGGTCTTCAAGCAGGGGATCACCTCCTACCGCGACTTGCCCATCCGGCTCGGCGAAATGGGCTGCTGCCACCGCAACGAGCCCCACGGCGCATTGCATGGCCTGATGCGGGTGCGCCAGTTCACGCAGGACGATGCGCATATCTTCTGCATGGAATCGCAGGTGGTCGCCGAGGTGCAGAGCTTCATCGCGCTCGCCGATTCGGTCTATCGCGACTTCGGCTTCACCTATGACATCAAGCTCGCCCTGCGCCCCGACAAGCGCTTCGGCAGCGAGGCCGATTGGGACAAGGCCGAGCAGGAACTGCGCGAGGCGGTCGCCGCCAATGGCCTCGAATGCGAGGAACTGCCGGGCGAGGGCGCGTTCTATGCCCCCAAGCTCGAATGGCACCTCACCGACGCGATCGGGCGCACCTGGCAGGTCGGCACGATCCAGTCCGACCGGGTTTTGCCCGAGCGTCTGGACGCGAACTACATCGGCGAGGATGGCGAGAAGCACCGCCCGGTGATGCTCCACCGCGCGATTTTCGGGTCGTACGAGCGCTTCATCGGCATCCTGATCGAGCATTTCGCCGGCAAGCTACCGACGTGGCTCGCGCCCGTTCAGGCGGTGGTGGCGACCATCGTTTCGGACGCCGACGGCTATGCCGAGGACGTCGCTGCGCAGCTCAAGGCGGCCGGCATCCGGGTCGAGACCGACACCCGCAACGAGAAGATCAACTACAAGGTCCGCGAACACTCGCTCGCCAAGGTTCCGCACCTGCTGGTGGTCGGCAAGCGCGAGGCCGAGGAAGGCACCGTCGCGGTCCGCACGCTGGGCGCTGAGCACCAGAAGGTGATGCCGCTCGCAGAAGCGATCGCGATGCTGAAGAGCGAGGGCACACCGCCCGACATCGCGGGTAGCCAATAGCCTTGTCATGAACCCACTTGCTTGGCTGCGCGACCACGCCTTGCGGTTCTTCGTGTTCCCGAGGATGGGCCCCGTGCTGAGCGAAAGCGTGCTCGCCGCCTTCGAAGCCGATCATGGTGTCACCTTGCCGGAGGACTATCGCCGCTTTCTGGCGCAAGTCGGCAATGGTGGGCCCGGGCCGGGCTACGGGCTGCTGCCGCTCGAGAAGGCGCTCGATTACGACAACAAGCTGTGGGGCGGGCCCGTCCCGCTGGATCACCTGCGTCACCCCTTCCCGCACACGGCTGCCTATAATCCAAAGGAAGACCAGCAACCCGATTGGCAGGCGGCCGATGACGGGCTGCTGACGGAAGAGGAAATGCACCTCGCGATCTTCCGCCATTATCGCGGGCTGATCGGCTTGGCCCACGAAGGGTGCGCGCGCTATTGGGTGCTTGTCGTCACCGGCCCTGCACGGGGGACAGTCTGGATCGATGCGACCGACTCTGGCGGCCCCTTCGTCCCGCTGGGATGCGGGTTTCTGGAATGGTACGAGAACTGGCTCGGCGGGCGCGTGTTTTGAGCAGCCAGCAGGGCGCGTGATGGGCGCGGAACTGATCGGGGGCTTCACCGCGCTGCAAGTGGGCGTCGCGCTGGCGGCCGCGCTGGGGTCGGCCTTTGTGCGGGGGCTTACCGGTTTCGGCATGGCGATCCTGCTGGTGCCGGTGCTGGCCCTCGCGCTGCCCCCGGTTGAGGCGGTGGTGCTGACAAATGCCTTGTCGCTGATGATCGGTGCGACCGAGATCCGGTCCCTCGTCCGCGATGCCGAGCGGAGCGCGTGGGTGATCGGGGCGCTGGTGGTGGTGACGACGCCGCTCGGGCTCTACGCGCTGTCGCTGACCGGCCGGGACGTCGCGCGTCTCGTGATCGCGCTGATTGCCCTCAGCGCCTTTGTCGCGATCCTGCTGCCTCGGCGGGGGAACATGGTTCCTGGGCAGGGCGTGACGGGCTTTGTCGGGGTATTGAGCGGGTTGATGACGGGCTATGCGGGCATGCCCGGGCCGCCGGTGGTGCCCTATTACGCGGGGCGCGATCTGCCGCGTCCGGTCGCCAAGGCCTCGATGCAGCTGATCTTCACCATCGCCGCGACCTCCGGGCTGGTAACGGCGACATGGCTCGGCATCCTGCGATTGGAGCTGCTGCTGTTCGCCGTGCCGATCCTGCCGGTGATCATCGTCGGCAACCGGCTGGGGGCGCGGGTGTCGGGGACGATCAGTGATCCGGTGTGGCGGGCGATGGTCGGCTTAGTTCTGGGCGGGGCCGCGCTCGCTGCGTTCATCAGATTAGTTTAGGACACCCACCGCGCGGCGAGCACCTTGCCGCCGTTCGGCTGACGCAGCACCAGCGCATAGCGGTCCGCGCCCGGCACCTTGAGCCGGCTCGCCGCAAGCGTCACGCTCGTCTTCCCGCCGGCCCAATCGCTGACCTTGCGTTCGGAGCGCAGCACATTGGGATAGGTGACCGTGCGCCCGCCGTTCTCGCCGCTGCCGATGCCGACCTCGACCTTGCGGGTGACTGCGACCAGCACCAGCTCGGCCTTGACCGAAGCGCTGCCCGAAAGGCTAACGGAATAGCCACCGCCCGCGCCGGCGGTGACGCGGATCGCGGCGTCGCTCTTGCCGCCAAACTTCTCCACGCTCGGGGCGACTTCGGACCCGTGCGAGCCAACCAGCCCATAGGCGCCGTCAACGACCAGCTGCGGGGTATAGACCCCGTTGCGCCCCGCGAGCCCGCGGCGGGCGTAATCCCGCTGGAGCGCGGTGTTGCTCTCCTTGCCGAGCGTGTCCTTCCACCCGAGACGGTCCCAATAGGTCACGTTGCGCGAGATGACGACGAGATCGGGGTTGGCGCTGAGCTTCTCCGCCAGCGCGTCGGCGGGCGGACAGGAGGAGCAGCCCTGGCTGGTGAACAGCTCGAGCAGCACCGGCTCGCCAGAGACAGCGACGGCGGGGGCCTTGGAAACGGGCGCGGCAGAGGGCGCGCCCTGCGACAGGCCGAAGCTCGCGGCTCCGAGCACGGCGGCGGCACCGAGCATGGCGAAAAGGGGGCGATTGAAGGTCATGGGGTCATCCTCGCATTGGCGTGTCGAGGATGCTTTCGCGCTTTAACCGCTTTCGGTTACGCGTGGAGGATCAGAACGGGAGCGCGCGGCCCGCAAGGATCAAGGACAGCGCGCAGCCGAGCACGATCAGCTGGCGCGCGAACTCCACCCCGTCGAGGCGGTTGGCAGCGGCAAGCGGCAGGGCGAGAGCACGGGTCATCAACCGCACTCTGGGCGCAAATCCCTAACGAAGCGTTAACTCGCGTTACTCAGGCGGGCATTTGCTGGCTGGCGCAGTGGAAGCCGCCGCCGCCGGCGAGCACCGCATCGCCCGGAAGGCCGATGGTGTCCCGGTCAGGAAACAGCGCGGCGATCGCGGCAACGCCGTCTTCATCGTGGGGGCTGCCGAAGGTCGGCACCACCACGAGGTGCGAGGTGATCGCGAAATTGACGTAGCTGGCGGGCTCCACTCGCCCCTCGCGCTCGATACGGCCCGGCGACGGGATGCGTACCACCTCGACACCAGCTGCCGACGCCCGCGCCGCCGCATCGGTGTAGATCGCGGCATTGGGATCGTCGGTGCCGGTGGGCTCGGGCACCACGAGGCGGTTAGTGGCGACGAACCTCGCAAGGTTGTCGACGTGCCCGTCGGTGTGGTCGTTGATGAGGCCATCGCCCAGCCACAGCACGCGGGTGAAGCCGAGGTGGGTGGCGAGTTCCGCCTCAATCTGATCGCGCGACATACCCGGGTTGCGGTTGGGGTTGAGGAGGCACTGCTCGGTCGTCGCGACCAGCCCGGTGCCGTCTCCATCGACCGCGCCGCCCTCGAGGATCATTGGCGAGGAGGTGATTGCCAGCCCCGCATCGCGCGCCAGCTCCGCGCCGATCTCCATGTCGCCCGGCATCAGATACTTGCCGCCCCAGCCGTTGAACCCGAATCGCCGCGCCGAGCGGGAGCCGTCGGCCTCGCGCACCACCAGCGGGCCGGTGTCGCGCAGCCAGACATCGCCATAAACGCGGCGCTCGAGGGTCAATTTATCGCTGACCAGCGACCGCGCCCGCGCCTCATTCGCCTCATCGCGCACGAGCAGCCGCACCTGTTGGCCGCTTTCCGCCACGGCAGAGGCGAAGTCAGCCATCTGCTCCTGCGCGGGTTCGAGCCAGCCGGGCCATTCCTCGGCGAGGTGCGGGAAGCCGATCCACAGCCAGTCCTGCGGGGCCCATTCGGGGAGCATCAGCGCGGTCATTGCGGGGTCAGCAGCCTTTGTCCGAGGCCTTGCAGGCTTCGTCGCGGATCGCGCGGAACTCGTCGCCGTCGTTCCAGTTGGGCCAGCTGGTGCTCATCCCCATCATCCGGCCCAAGCGGTAGTAGAGCTGCAGGTCGCTCATCACGCCCGACCAGTCCCAGGCCTCGTTGAACTCGTCCTTGGGCCCGTGATAGCGGTTTTCGGTGTAGTCCGCCGCGACCTTCGCCCCGGCCTCGCGCCCGCCGTTCACCAGATCCTCGCCGCCCTCCATGTAGATCATCGGCACGCCGAGCTTGGCGAAGGCGAAGTGGTCCGAACGATAGTAGTACCCGGCTTCGGGCTTGGCATCGGGCGTGGCGACGCGGCCATCGGCCTTCAAGGCGGTGTCGAGGAAAGTGTCGAGCTGCGACTTGCCGAGGCCGATCACGGTCACGTCCTTGGCTGGCCCTGCAATCTGGAAGGCGTCCATGTTGACGCCGCCCACCGTCTGCGCGAGCGGGAAGACCGGGTTCTGCGCGTAGTAGGTCGCGCCGAGCAAGCCGGATTCTTCGGCGGTGACGGCCAGAAACACCAGCGTGCGGCGCGCGGGGCCGGCCTTGGCATGCGCCTCGGCCAGCGCGACCAGCGCTGCGGTGCCGGTCGCGTTGTCGACCGCGCCGTTGCAGATGTCGTCGCCATCGGGCGCGGGCGTGCAGCGCCCAAGGTGGTCCCAATGCGCGGTGTGGAGGACATATTCCTCGGGCGCCTCGGTGCCGGGCAGAATCCCGATGACGTTGCGCGACATGAAGCTGCGGACGTCGTTCTTGAAGCCTGTCGAAAGCGTCATGCCGAGCGGCACTGCCTTGAACCCCTTCACCTGCGCCGCCTTGGTCAGCGCATCGAGGTCCTGCCCCGCCGCCTTGAGCATCGCGCGCGCGGCGGTCTCGGTCACCCAGCCGTTCATCTGGGTCAGCGGCTCGGCGTCCTTCCCGCGCTGCGCATAGGCCTGCGGGCCGCTCCACGAGCTCTGCACCACGTTCCAGCCATAGGCGGCAGGCGCGGTCTGGTGGACGATCAGCGCGCCCGCCGCGCCCTGACGGGCGGCTTCCTCGTACTTGTAGGTCCAGCGGCCATAATAGGTCATCGCCTTGCCGTTGAAGGGCCCTTCGAGGCCTGCGGTCTGCCAGTCCGGGTCATTGACGAGGATCACCACCGTCTTGCCCTTCACATCGAGGCCCGCGTAGTCGTTCCACCCCTTTTCGGGGGCGTTGATGCCGTAGCCGACGAAGACCAGCTCGCTGGCGTCGATCTTGGTCTCAGCCTCCTCGCGATAGGTCGCGCCGACCCAGTCCTTGCCATAGATGAAGCTCAGCGGCGCGCCCTTGCCGGTGATGCTGAGCGGCGCGAAGTCCTTGCCGGTGATCTGGACCAGCGGGACTTCCTGCACCCACGAGCCCTTGTTGCCCGGCTGCAATCCGGCCGCCTTGAAGCGCTCGGTGAGGAAGGCGACGGTCTTCTCCTCGCCCGCAGAGCCCGGCGCGCGGCCCTCGAAGGCGTCGCCCGAGAGCGTGCGGGTGACGTCCTTCATCGTGCTTTCCGCGATCTGGACGGGCTGGACCTCGGGAATGTCGAGCGCAGCGCTCGCATCGCCGGGTGCGGGCATCCCCTCGCAGGCAGCAAGCGCAAGCGCGCCTGCGACAAGTGCTGCGGCGGCGCGGTGGCGGATGATCATCGTCTTGTCTCCCGTGATGCGCGTTTCCCTTTGCAGAGCGAGAGACGGCACGCAAGCAGGCCCCTTGCGGCGGCGCTCGCAGGGGGCCAGATGGGCGGGCGATGGGAGAGCAACCGACACCCGATTGGCACGGCGCCCTCACCCGCGCCCGCACCCATGCGCCTTTCCTCGCGCGCGCACTGGAGCGCCAACCGGAGCTTGCCGCGTTGCTTGCGGCGGGCGAGGGCGCGGCGGCGCTCGCCTGGGCCCGCGCGCAGGGCGAGCATCCTGACACCGAAGTTGCGCTGCGCCGTGAGCGACTCGCGCTGGCCGCGGCGCTCGCAGTGGGCGATCTGGCGGGGGCCTTCCCGCTCGCGCAGGTGGTGAGCGAACTCACCGGTTTCGCGGACCGCGCCCTCGACCGCGCGATCCGCACTGCAATCGCCGAACGCACCGGCGAGGACAGCGCGGACGGCTTCATCGCCCTCGCGCTCGGCAAGCAGGGGGCGGGCGAGCTCAACTATTCCTCGGACATCGATCCGATCCTGCTGTTCGACCGCGACCGCCTCCCGCGCCGCGCAAGCGACGATCCGGGCGAGGCCGCACAACGTTATGCCCGGCGGGTGGTGGCATTGCTCGCGGCCAATACGGCGGAGGGCTATGCGCTCAGGGTCGACCTGCGGCTGCGCCCCGCGAGCGAGGTCAGCCCGCTATGCGTTCCCGTGGGGGCAGCGCTGACCCATTATCAGGGGCAGGCGCTGGCATGGGAGCGCGCCGCCTTCACCCGCGCGCGGGCGGCGGCGGGCGATATCCCGGCGGGCGAGGCGTTCCTTGCCGCGATCCGGCCTTTCGTGTGGCGCGGCCAGCTCGATTTCGGCGCGATCGAGGAGATCAGCGCGCTCACCCACCGCATTCGCGACAGCGGCAAGGGCCCGCCCGCGCCCGGCCCCGGCTTCGACGTCAAGCGCGGGCGCGGGGGGATCCGCGAGATCGAGTTCTACGCCCAAACCCACCAGCTGATCCACGGCGGACGCGATACGTCGCTGAGGGTGCGCGGCACCCGCGCGGGCCTCGATGCACTGGCAGCGGCGGGCTGGATCACGGCCGAGAACGCGCGCGTGCTAGGCGAGGCCTATGACCGGCTGCGCGAGGTAGAGCACCGCTTGCAGATGGTAAACGACCGTCAGACCCACGCGCTGCCCGAAGGCGAGGCGCTGGATAACGTGGCGCGGCTCGACGGGCTAGCGGACGGCGCGGCGCTGGTGGCCGAGCTCACCGAGCTGACAGGGCGCACGGCGCGCATCTACGAAGAGCTGATCGGCCGCGCCGACCCCGCCCCCGTGCCGGCCGCCATGCCCGCCAGCGCGCTCGCCAAAAGCCTTGCCGCATGGGACTTCCCCGAACCCGAAGTGCTCGCCGAGCGGATCGAGGGCTGGCGCGATGGTCGCCATGCCGCGATCCGCTCGCCTCAGGCAATCGAGGCATGGGACCGGCTCGCCCCGGCGCTGCTGACCGCGATGGCCGCGAGCGACGATCCGGTGCGCGCGATCACCCGCTGGGAGCGGATCATCGAGAGCGTGCCTAGCGCCATCACCACCTTCCGCCTGCTCGGCGCGCGCCCCGACCTGATCGAGCGCCTCGTCGCCGCCCTCACCCTCGCCCCCGCGCTGTCGGACGAGTTGGCGAGGAAGCCCGAGCTGCTCGACACGCTGATAGACCGCGGCGCGCTCGACCTGCCCGGAGAGGTCCCCGCGATCATGGCGCGGATGCGCGGCGCGGCGGTGCGCGAAGATTACGAGGCGCTGCTCGATGCGATTCGTATCATCACCGGCGAAATCCGCTTCGCGCTCGGCATCCAGCTGATCGAGGGGCTGGCCGATCCGCTCGCCATCGCCCGCGCCCTGTCGCGCACCGCCGAGGCGGCGTTGCAGCTGGCGAGCGAGGCCACGGTGGCGGAATTCGCCGCCAAGCACGGGCGGATCGCGGGGAGCGAGCTCTTGATCCTCGGCCTCGGGCGGCTCGGCGGCGGGGCGCTGACCCATGCGAGCGATCTCGACATCGTCTACCTCTTCACCGGCGATTTCTCTGCGCAGTCCGATGGGCCGCGGCCATTGGGCGCGACGATCTATTACAACCGCCTCGCCAGCCGGATCAGCGCCGCGCTCTCGGTGCCGACCGCGCAAGGGGCGCTCTACGAGGTCGATACGCGCCTCAGACCACAGGGCAACCAGGGGCCGATGGCGGTCAGCTGCGAGGCTTTCGGCAAGTACCAGCGCGAGGCGGCGTGGACGTGGGAGCACATGGCGCTCGCCCGCGCGCGGGTGCTCTATGGTTCACCCGAGGCGCGCGCGCAGCTTGAAGGGGTGCTGGCCGAAGTGCTCCACACGCGGCGCGACAAGGCGGCCTTGCGCAAGGCGGTGCTGGCGATGCGCGCCGAGATGGCGAAGCACAAGCAGCCCGGGGGCCCGGTCGATGCGAAGCTCGCGCGCGGGGGCCTCGTCGATATCGAGTTTCTGGTCCACTACCTGCAATTGAAGGGCGAGACGGCGGATGGCCGCCCGCTCGCCGAAGCCGCCCCGGATGCGCTCTCGCCCGACCTTGAAGCGGCGCTGGAGGGCCTTGCGGCGGCGGGGCTGGTGCCTGCAGACCTCGCCGAGCCGCACGCGCTGATGAGCCGGATGCTGGTCGCCGGCCGCCTGCTCGCTCCCGATGGCAGCACCCCCCCGCCCTCGGGCGCGCGGGCACTGGCGCGGGCCTGCGGGTTCGATTCGTATCAGGCGCTCGAAGAGGCCTTCGCTGCTGCGCGGCTCAGGGTTGCGCAAGTATGGAAACAAATCTTGCGGACGGACATTCTCGCACACGAACAGGAGATCCCATCATGAGCAACTTCCCCGGCGTCGGTGACGCCATCCCCGATATCGCCATGGAAACCCCCGAGGGCGGGAGCGTGAAGCCCTCCGACTTCGCCGGCTCCAAGCTGGTGATCTTCTTCTACCCCAAGGACGACACCCCCGGCTGCACCACCGAGAACAAGGATTTCTCCGCACTTAAGGCGGATTTCGAGGCGGC
>JAIYEK010000229.1 GCA_027487015.1 Erythrobacteraceae bacterium
ATGTCGCCGCCCGCTTCGGTCAGCGCCTTCTTGGCGTCCATCATGCCAGCGCCGGTGCGCTCGCGCAGCTTCTTCACGTCGGCGACGGAAATATCGGCCATGGAAAATTCCTTCTTGTGTGTGTTCGGGCGCCCGGCCCTGCCTGCTCCGGGACGGAGGGCAATGCCGGGCGCGCTAGAGGGGGAATGTGACGGGGGATTGACGCTGTGCGCCAATGCCCCGTGCAAATGATCAGGCTTCGGCGTCTTCCGCGGCCGGTTCTTCGGCAACCGGTTCGTCGGCGATCACGCTTTCGGCCGGGGGCTCAGCCATCGCGCCGAAATCGCTCGACACGTCGGCCTGAAACTTGCCCTTGCCGGCAAGCGCGGCGTCACCGATCGCCTGGCAGTAGAGGCGCACCGCGCGGCTCGCATCGTCATTGCCCGGAACCGGGAAGGCGATGCCGTTGGGATCGACATTGGTGTCGAGGATCGCGATCACCGGGATGCCGAGCACGCCGGCTTCCTTGATGGCGAGATCTTCCTTGTTGGCGTCGATCACGAACATCACGTCCGGAATGCCGCCCATGTCGCGGATGCCGCCGAGCGAGGCTTCCAGCTTCTCGCGCTCCCGGGTGAGCTGGAGGACTTCCTTCTTGGTGAGGCCCGAGGTGTCGCCCGAAAGCATTTCCTCAAGCGCCTTCAAGCGGCGGATCGAACCCGAGATGGTCTTCCAGTTGGTGAGCATGCCGCCCAGCCAGCGGTGGTTGACGAAGTGCTGACCCGACATGCGGGCAGCTTCCGCGATCGGCTCCTGCGCCTGGCGCTTGGTGCCGACGAACAGCACCTTGCCGCCCGAACGCACAGTCGATTCGACGAAATCGAGCGCGCGCGCGAAGAGCGGCACGGTCTGCGAAAGGTCGATGATGTGAACCCCGTTGCGCGCGCCGAAGATGTACGGCTTCATGCGCGGGTTCCAGCGGTGGGTCTGGTGGCCGAAGTGAGCGCCGGCCTCGATCAAAGCTTGCATGGTGACGACGGGAGCCGCCATAGATAATTCCTTTCCGGTTGTTCCTCTGGAAGGCTGGAAGCTGCCTTGCGGAGTCCCCGCGAGCAGCACCGGTATGGGCGCCTTCCATGTGAATTTGCCTCGATTTTGGCCGAACACCGTCATCGAAGCGAGCGGGCCCTTAGCGGGGTGGCCCCGCAAAATCCAGTCCCGAATGGCACCTTACGGAAAAATCCTCAGCACATCGGTCACTATTGCGCTTGACTCGGGGGAACAGTTGGAGAACAAAGAGACAGAACAAACGCGGAACCTTCGGACCAAAGGGAAACCCCCATGCTTTCTTTCGCCATCACCGTCCTGTTCACCCTCACCGGCCTGATCGCCGTGGCGACTATCGCGCATTGCCTTGTCGAGGCGCGCGCGGCCTTTACGCAGCTGATGCGTGAAGGTGAAGTGATGCGCGCCGGGTTCGCGCTCCAGGCCGCGGCGATCGAGATGAGCCTGCGGCCGGCGCCGCGCCGGGTGGTAGCTACGCGGCGGGTGCCTATGCCTCTTGGGCCGCGCTTGCCGCTTCCTGCCTGCGCCGCCGCCTGATCCGGGCGTATTTGACCAATCCATAAGGCATCAGCGCAAGATAGACGATGCTGATCGCCGCCAGCGTCCACCACGGCTCAAGCAGCAGCGCGGCAAAGGCAAGGCCGGTGAAGGCAATCAGCGGCAGGCGGATCGCGCGGCGCGGACGTAGCGAGGCCCAGCTCAGCGTCGGCATGTTGGAAATCATCAGCCCGGCGATCAGCGTCAGCCAGGCGGCCATGAACACCGGCTCGCGGAACCCCGCATAGCCGGTCTCGAGCCACAGGTAGAACGGCGTGAAGGCCAGCCCCGCCCCGACCGGCGCGGGCACACCAGTGAGGAAGCCGGCCGATTTGTGCGGCTGATCGTCGACATCGATGCGGGCGTTGAACCGCGCAAGGCGCAATGCGCAGCAGATCGCGAAGGCGAGCGCGGCGAACCAACCGAAGCGGTCCCAGCTCTGGAGCGACCACAGGAACAGGATCAGCGCGGGCGCAACCCCGAAGGACAGCGAATCCGCAAGACTGTCGAGCTCGGCGCCGAAGCGCGACTGGGCGTTCAGCAGCCGGGCAATGCGCCCGTCGATACCGTCGAGCACGCCCGCCAGCACCACCAGCCCGATCGCGAAGGCCCATTGCCCGTCGATCGCAAAGCGGATGCCGGTGAGCCCCGAACACAGCGCCGCCGCCGTCACCGCATTGGGGAGCATCGCGCGCAAGGACAGCCCGCTGCCATCGCCGGCCACGCGGGCATCCTCGTCCTCGGCGGCCTTGGGGCCGAGCCGGGCGGGTAGGTAGCGCGCACCGGGCAGCTTGCGGGGCGCGCGCGTCTTGCGCGGGGGCGTGCTCATTGCGAGATGCCCTCGAGCAAGCCGCGCTGGCCGATCTCGGCAAGCACCGTCTCGCCCGCAATCACGCTCTGGCCGATCATCACCTTGGGGTCGGTCCCGGCGGGCAGGTACACATCGACCCGGCTGCCGAAGCGGATCAATCCGATACGCTGCCCCTTGGCAAGAATGTCGCCGGGCTTGACGAAGGGCACGATCCGCCGCGCCACGAGCCCGGCAATCTGGGTGAAGCCGATCCGCAAGCCATCGGAGCGTTCGACCAGCAAGTGCTGGCGCTCATTCTCTTCGCTCGCCTTGTCGAGCTCGGCGCTGACGAAGCGGCCCGGGATATAGACAACGCGCCGCACCGTGCCGCCGACCGGGGTGCGGTTGATGTGGACATTGAAGACGCTCATGAAGATCGACACCCGCGTCACCGCTCCGGCGGGTAGGCCCGGATGACCCGACCCATCGTCGATCTGGAGTTCGAGCGGGGGTTCGACCTCGCGGATGAGGCTGACGATCCCGTCGGCGGGCGAGAGGATCACGTTGTCGGCCTGCGGGACCACGCGCTCAGGGTCGCGGAAGAAGGCGAAGATGCCCGCCGACAGCAACAGCAGCGGCCAGCCGAGAAGCTCCCAATCGAGCGCGAGCAGGAAGAACAGCGCTGCCCCTGCCGCGATCAGCCCGAACTTGCGCCCTTCCGGATGGATCGCGGGCCAGTCCCAGCCCGCCTCGCCGCGGCCCTTGTTATCGAGGATTTCGCCTGCCATGGCTCACGCTTCTAGGGAGGGCTTGCGCTCCCCGCAAGGAAGGTCTCCCGCTCAGCCGACCTTGCGCAAAAACACAGCGCCGGCCGAATAGCCTGCACCAAACGAGCAGATCAGCCCGGTGTCGCCTGCTGCAAGCTCTTCATTATGCTTGTGAAAGGCGATGATCGAGCCGGCGCTCGAGGTGTTGCCGTAGGTATCGAGCACCGTCGGGCTCTCGTCCTCGGACGCCTCGTGGCCAAGCACGCGCTGCGCGATCAGGCGGTTCATCCCTGCGTTGGCCTGATGCAGCCACAGCCGCCGGAGGCTCTCCGGCGCGATCCCGAGCCGCGTGGCTTCCTCGATGATCATCTGCGCGACCATCGGCACCACTTCCTTGAAAACCTTGCGCCCTTCCTGGACGAAGAGCTTGTCAGGCGCCCCTTCGCTCTCGGGCGTAGCGCGGTTGAGGAAGCCGAAATTGTTGCGGATGTTGTTGGAGAACACGGTCTTCAGCTTGGTGCCGAGGATCTCCCAATGCTGCGCCGGGGCAATGGCGGCGTCCTCAACCAGCACCGCAGTCGCCACATCACCGAAGATGAAATGGCTGTCACGGTCCCGCCAATTCAGGTGGCCCGAGGTGATCTCGGGGCTGACCACCAGCACCGACCGCGCATTGCCGGCGCGCACATAGTCGGCCGCGGTCTGGATGGCGAAGGTGGCCGAGGAACAAGCGACATTCATGTCGAAGCCGAAGCCCTCGATGCCGAGCGCCTGCTGGATCTCGATTGCCATCGCCGGATAGGCGCGCTGCATATTGGCGGCAGCGCACAGCACCGCATCGACATCCTCGGGCTTGCGGCCGGCGCGCTCCAGCGCCTGCTTGGCGGCGGCGACGCCAATCTCGGCCATGATCGAGATTTCGTCATTGGCGCGTTCGGGCAGGCGCGGACACATGGTATCGGGATCGAGGATCGCCGCCTTGCTCATCACATGGCGCGCCTTGATCCCGCTCGCCTTCTCGATGAACTCGACCGAGGAATAGGCCAGCGGCTCTGCCTCGGGATGGGCGGCGTTGTGGCGATCAACGAAGGCGTTGAAGCTGGCGACCAGCTCCTCGTTGGTGATGCTTTCGGGCGGCGTGAACAGGCCGGTCGAGGAGATGACCGGGCGACCCGTCAAGTCTTTGGCGGTGAGTGCGACGTGCGTTTCCTGCATGGAACTCTCTTGGATAGGGAGAGCGGCCTTAAGCCTGCGCCTGCAAGGCTGCAAGTCTTGCAAGTATGTTGTCAGCAGGTGGTCGGCGGGTCGTGAGCGGGTGGTTGGTGGGTGGTCAGGCGGTGGAAGCGGTGTCGTCAGCCGCGCCCAGCACCTCGCGCAGCAGCGGATTGGGGAAGGTGCGCGGGGTGGTGACGGCGTGGAATTCCTCCGTCAACCCGGGCAGCTGGGCGAGCTCGTAGAGCGTGCCGTTCGCCAGCTCGTCGCGCACCACGATCGGAGGGATCACCGCGACCCCGGCATCCGAGCGCGCGAGCAGGCGCAGCATCGCCATGTCGTCGGCCTCGGCCGCGATGCGCGGCACGATGCCGAGCGTTTCCACCAGCGCATCGAACCCGGCCCGCAGCGCGGTCTCGGGCGTGGGGAGGATGAGCGGCGCACGCGCGAGCAGCACCGGCAGACCTTGCGCGGCAAGCGCGAGTCGCGAGCGTGCACCCACAAGGCTGACGGGCTGCTCGGCAATGCGCCGGACGAGATAGGGGCTCGCCGCATCGCGCGCCGGCACCTGATTGGTGAGCAGCACGTCGATCCGCAGCGCCTCGAGCGCGCGCAGCATGCTCGCCTGCGTGCCCGAGCGCAGCACCACCTCGACATCGTCGCGCCCGAGCAGCGGGGCGAGGAAGCCCATCTGGAAGTTGCGCGACAAGGTGGCGAGCGCGCCGATCCGCAGCACCTTCCTCTGCCCGCCGACCGCGCGGAAGGTGGCGGTAAGCTGTTCGGAGGCTCGAAAAATCTGCTCGGCATAGTCGAGCGCGATCCGGCCTGCCTCGGTCAGCACCAGATTGCGCCCGCGCCGCTCGAACAGGTCGTGGCCGAGGTCGGTCTCGAGCGCCTTGATCTGGGTCGAGACCGCGCTTTGCGAGATGTTGAGCGCGCGTGCCGCCGCGGTCAGGGTGCCTTCGCGCGCGACGGCGCGGAAAAGACGCAGGTGGTGGAGATTGAGCGTGGCCATGGGTCTCGATGCGTCCGAACGTTCGTCCTGATAGAACGATTGACGATAAAATATGAATTTTCTTTAATTTCGTCCAGCCCCTATCCGCCTCCCACTGCGAAACCTTCTCGCAGACGGAGTGCCTGCATCATGCCTGACACCATCGCTCTGACCATGCTCGCGCCGTTGGCGCTGGTGCCCGCCGTCCTCTTCGCAATCGCGATGCCGGGCAAGCGCCCCAGAAGCCTGCCGCGCCTTGCCGAGCTGTCGGCGCTCGCGGCGTTCGCGCTGACGCTCGGGGGCCTCGCCCAGACCGCCCTCGGCGCGCCTGCCGGCATTGCGCTGTTCGACGGGCCCTTCAGCCTCGCCCTGCGCGCCGATCTGGTCGCGGCGAGCCTTGCCGCGCTGGTCGGCTTCATCGGCTGGATCGTGATGCGCTACAGCCGCACCTATCTCGACGGCGAGGCGCGCGAGGGCGCGTTCCACGGGCTGATGCTGACGGCGCTCGCCGCGGTGCTGGTGTTCGTCCAGGCGGGCACGCTGCCGACGCTGATGATCGCGACCTTCGCGGTCGGCCTCAGCTTGCGCAAGCTGCTGCTGTTCTACCCCGACCGCGCGCAAGCCCAGCGCGCCGCGACCAAATTCGCCTATGTCTGGCATGGCGGCGACGTGCTGCTCGCCATCGCCGCGGGACTGCTGTCCAGCCGCTTCGGCACGCTCGACCTCGCCGCCCTGCCTGATGCCGCCGCCGCGACTGGCCTCGGCCTTGCAGGAACGCTCGGCATCGCCGCGATCATCGGCGCCGCCGCCCTCAAGACCGCCGCGTTTCCGCTGCACGGCTGGCTCACCGAGGTGATGGAGGCCCCCACCCCGGTCTCTGCGCTTCTCCACGCCGGGATCATCAACTCAGGGGGAGTACTGCTGATCACCGCCGCAGGCCTCGTCCAGCAGAGCACCGGGGCGATGGCCGCGCTGGTCATGATCGGCGGCTTCACCGCGCTGTTCGGCGCAGCGGTGATGCTCACCCAGAGCGCGATCAAGACCGCGCTCGCCTGGTCGACCGTCTCGCAGATGGGCTTCATGCTGCTGCAATGCGGCCTTGGTCTGTGGACCCTGGCACTGCTGCACATCGTCGCGCACTCGCTCTACAAGGCGCACGCCTTCCTTTCTTCGGGGACGGCGGTGACCGAGGTGGCGAACATCCGTCGCCCCGGGCCGGTCGCGGTGCCGAGCGTGCCCGCGGTGTTCAAGAGCTTCGCCCTCGCGCTCGCCATCTTCGCCGCGATTGCCGCCAGCTTCACCGCCGCCTTCGGTCCCAAGACCCCGCAGGCGCTGGCGCTGGGCGCGATCCTGATCTTCGGGGTGGCCTACCTTGTCGCGCAAGGCCTTGCCGACCGTGCGCCGGCCCAGCTCACCAAGCGCACCGCCGCCGCCGCGCTGGCCGCTGCCATCGGCTACTTCAGCTTCCAGACCCTCGCACAGGCCATCTGGGGTCCGGTGCTGCCGGCCGCCCCGAAGCCGACCGATCTCGAATGGGCGCTGCTGGTGATCGCGGTCGCGAGCTTCGGGCTGGTCGCCTTTGCCCAGGCGCTGTTCCCGCTCTGGGCGCACCACCCCGCGACGGCCGGGCTGCGCGTTCACCTCGCCAACGGCCTCTACCTCAACGCCCTGCTCGACCGCGCCATCGGCGGCTTCCGCGCCACCACAACCCGCTGACGCCCGCACCACAGGAAACAACGCCATGCTGATGAACCATGCCGACATCGCCCCGGCCCGCTTCTCGGCGGTGCTCGAGGCAGCCGAGGCCGCAGGCCGCGCCATTCCGCCGGCCTTCCCGCTCGATGCAACCGTCGCGGTCAACCCCTTCCTCGGCCAGACTCACGAGGACCTCGCCACCGCCGCCGCGCGGCTGGCGCGGGTCGCCGGGGTTCGCGTGACCCGCAAGGGCGGCGAGTATTGCGACGCCATCGCCAGCGGGGTGATCACCGAGGCGGATCTGGTAGAGGCGCTGGCCGCCTCGCCCTCCCCGCTCAAGCCCGCCGACACCGCGATGCTGCGCCACGCCGCCGCGCGGATCGGCAACGGCCCTGCCCCCCGCGCCCGGCCCACCGTCGCCGACCTTGCCGCCGAGGCCACCGGCATCGACTGGCCCGCGCTCATCGACAAGTGCATCGGGCTGTGGGCTGCGGGCCATTTCGACCGCGGACAGGCGCTGTGGTCCCCTGCCCCCGGCGCCGAGGCTTTCACCGCTTGGCGCGGCTGGGCGATGCATGACCTCACCCCCGAGATCGCCGGCCTCCAAGGCTTCTGCGCCCATGTCGCCTGCGCCTCCGACACCACCGAGCGCGCGATCCTCTCGGCGGCCGAGACCCTCGGCATCACCGACACCGCCGCGCCGACCGCCTTCCACCGCCTCGCGATGAGCCTCGGCGGCTGGGCGCAGCACGCGCGCTGGCTGCTATGGCAGGCCGAACTCACCGGCGGCACCGACCGCACGCTGATCGACCTCCTCGCGGTCCGCCTAATCTGGGACGAGGCGCTGCTGGTCCAGACCCCCGCTATCGCGGACAAATGGGCCGAGACCGTCGCCGCCCATGCCGCGCCGGTCGCCCCTTCGGAAGAGGACGTTGCGCTCGCGATCCTGCAGTGCGCAGCCGACCGCGGCCACCAGCGCCGCCTCGCCGCCGCGCTGGAAGGCAACGCCGACACCCCCGCAGCGCGCCCCTTCCTTCAGGCCGCCTTCTGCATCGACGTGCGCTCGGAAGTGTTCCGCCGCGCACTCGAGGGCATCGACCCGGCAATTGCCACCATCGGCTTTGCCGGCTTCTTCGGCCTGCCGCTCGCGCACCACGCGCATGGCTCGGACATCCTCGAAGCGCGCCTGCCGGTGCTGCTCAATCCGGGGCTCGAGACCACCAGCGCGGGCGATCCGGCCAAGGATCAGGCCGACCGCATCGCCGCCCGCACCAAGCGCGCCTGGGGCCGCTTCCGGCAGGCCGCCGTCTCCTCCTTCGCCTTCGTAGAGGCGATGGGGCCGGTCTATGCGGTCAAGCTGGTCAAGTCGGCGCTGGGTGTCACCCCCAGACCCAAGCCCGAGCCCGCCCCCGAAGTCATCGGCGGCATGAGCGCTGAGGCCAAGGCCGACACCGGCGCGGCGGTACTCAAGGCGATGAGCCTCCAGCGCGGCCACGGCGAGATCGTGCTGCTGCTCGGCCACGGCGGCAACGTCACCAACAATCCGCATGAAAGCGCCTACCACTGCGGCGCCTGCGGGGGCTACACGGGCGAGGTCTCGGCGCGCCTGCTGGCGATTTTGCTCAACGATTCCGAGACTCGCGCCGGTCTGGCAGAGCGGGGCGTCGAGGTGCCCGAGGACACTCTGTTCGTCGCTGGGCTGCACGACACGACCACAGATGCGATCACGATTTACGACGACGGCCTGCCACCCGCCCGATCGGGCGACCTCGCTAAGGTGCGCGGCTGGCTAGCGCAGGCGGCGAAGACCGCCCGGGCCGAGCGCGCCTTGCGCATCCCCGGCGCGTGCGGCGAGAGCCTGCCCGCCCGCGCCCAGAACTGGGCGGAGATCCGCCCCGAATGGGGCCTCGCCGGCTGCGCCGCCTTCATCGCCGCCCCGCGCGCGGCGACCGCGGGCCGCGACCTCGGAGGCCGCGCCTTCCTCCACTCCTACGACTGGCGAGCGGACGAAGGCTTCAGCACGCTCGAGCTCATCATCACCGCCCCGGTGGTGGTCGCGAGCTGGATTTCGCTGCAATATTACGGCTCCAGCGTCGCGCCCGAGATGTTCGGCGGCGGCAACAAGCTGATCCACAATGTCGTCGGCGGGATCGGCGTGATCGAGGGCAATGGCGGACGCTTGCGCGCAGGCCTCCCCTGGCAGGCCGTCCACGATGGCGACGGGTTGCAGCACGAGCCGCTGCGCCTCAGCGTGATGATCGAGGCCCCGCGCGAACAGATGCTCGCAATCCTCGAAAAGCACCCCGAGGTGCGCGCGCTGTTCGACAATGGCTGGCTGCACCTGTTTGCGCTCGAAGGCGGCAAGGTGGCGGGCCGCTATGTGCCGGGCCTCGTCTTCACAGACGCCGCCCCGCAGAGCCTCGCAGCCTGATCGCGGGAGGGTCGCAGGTTCGGGCGGAGGGCTGGCCCCGGCTAGCCTTCTGCCCAGATTTTGTTCCTGAAATGTTTCACGTGAAACATTGGCGGGCTCGCTTACCTTTTTGCGAACGACCTGCACACGACCGGCGCACGACCTGCCAACGCCGAGCGCATTGCGCTCGCCCGTCATCGGATGCGAAAAAAGGAGAAGTGGTGGACAGGGCTGGATTCGAACCAGCGTACGCTTGCGCGGGCAGATTTACAGTCTGCTGCCTTTAACCACTCGGCCACCTGTCCACACAGTCCCTTGCCTTGAAGGGGGCCATCTCGAAGCGCGATAAACGCCGAAATTGCGCGAGTCCTTGAGGGGGCCCGCTGCCGAGAGGCGCCCCTTTGGCGAAGCGGTGCTTGCCTGTCAATGCCCCTGCTGGCAGGGGGCGCGCTTCAATGCCTGCAAGGCACAAGGAACGAGCATGAGCAAAGGTGAGAAGAAGCGCGCACTGCGCGGGCGCGCGGGACGGATGAAGGGCGGGCGCGGCTCGGGCCGGGCCTCGAGCGGACAAGTGCGCCTGTGGGGCCGCCATGCGGTGGAAGCCGCGCTCCGGAACCCCGAGCGTCAGCACAACAAGCTGTGGGCCACGCCCGAGGGGCTCGAAAGCCTCGACGGCGAATTGCCCGCCGATTTCCCGATCGAGCGCGCACAGGCCGCAGACCTCGCCCGGCTGGTGGCGAAGGACGCGCCGCATCAAGGGCTGGTGCTGGAATGCGCGCCGCTCGAGGACGTGTTCCTCGACGAAGTGGCGCTCGGCGAGGCCGCGCGGCCGATCGTGGTGCTCGATCAGGTCACCGATCCGCATAATGTCGGCGCGATCCTCCGCTCGGCGGCGGCGTTCGGTGCGGCGGCAATCGTCACGCAGGACCGCCACGCCCCGCCCGAAGGCGGCGTTCTGGCCAAGGCGGCCTCGGGCGCGCTTGAGACCGTGCCCTGGGTGCGCGTCGTCAACCTCGCCCGCGCGCTCGAGGAGCTGGCCGAGGCAGGCTATTGGCGCATCGGCCTTGCGGGCGAGGCCGAAGTGGTGCTTGCCGACATCCTCCCCACCGGCGCCGTCGCGATCGTGCTCGGCGCGGAGGGCGAGGGCCTCAGGCAGAATATCGCCGCGCATTGCGACGTGCTCGCCAAGCTGCCGATCTCCTCGGCGATCGAGAGCCTCAATGTCTCCAACGCCGGCGCGATTGCGCTTTATGCGGTGGCTTCGCGGGGGTAAGATGATCCCATAGAGGGGGAGAGAGCATGACCATCTTTTCAAACATCCGCTTCCGCGCCGCCGCGCTGCTCGCCGGCCTCGCGCTGGCATTGAGCGGCTGCTTCATGACGCCGGGCAAGTTCACCTCCGAGCTCGCGATCACCGGGCCGGACAGCTTCACCTTCAGCTATGAGGGCGAGATCTTCTTCCTCGGCCTCTCCAAGCTCGCGCAAATGGATGCCGGGAAAGCGGAATTCATCCCGAACGAATGCTACGAAGACGAGACCTTCGAGCCGCGCGATTGTTCGGAAGAGGAACTCGCCGCCCAGCGCGCCGATTGGGAAGCGGGCGCGGCCGAGCGGGCCGAGCAGGAAAAGAAGACGGCGCAGCAGATGTCGGCGCTGATGGGCGGGATCGACCCCAGCGACCCCAAGGCCGCCGACGAGCTGGTCAAGATCCTCCAGCGCCAGAAGGGCTGGGAGCGCGTGGTCCACAAGGGCGACGGGGTGTTCGATGTCAGCTACCGGATCACCGGCACGATGGGGCACGACTTCATGTTCCCGCTGATCGAGGGCTTTCCGACCACCAATCCCTTCGTCCAGGTCTATCTGCGCAAGGGCGGACAGGTGCGGGTCAATGCGCCCGGCTTTGCGATGCAGAACAGCGACAGCAGCGGCCTCGGCACGATCCTCGGCGCGGGCTCCTTTGCGGGCCTTGCCGCGATGGGCGCGGCCGAGGAAGCGCGCGAGGCAGGCAAGGAGCCTGCCGAGATCCCGGGCGTGCCCCAGATCGACGGCACCTTCACCGTGCGCGCCGCGCCGGGGATGCGCATCCTTGCCAACAACACCGACGAAGGCCCGGTGGCGGGAACCGCGGGCGACGCGCTGGTGTGGCAGATCAATCCGCGCACCGCGCAGGCCCCGACCGCGCTGATCGCCGCCGGGAACTGAGCAAACGCGCGATTGCCAAAGAAAAACCCCGCCAGCGATGCCGCCGGCGGGGTTTTTCATGCCCCTGTCGAAGGCGGCGCGCGCCTTAGTTGACCGCGTCCTTCAGGCCCTTGCCCGCCTTGAACTTAGGCTGGTTGGAGGCCTTGATCTTCATCGGCTCGCCGGTGCGCGGATTGCGGCCCGTCGAGGCCTTGCGCTTGGCGACCGAGAAGGTGCCGAAGCCGACCAGCCGCACCTCGTCGCCGCCCGAGAGCGCCTTGGTGATGGCATCGAACACGCTTTCGACCGCGCTCGATGCATCGTTCTTCGAAAGACCGCTCGCGTTGGCAACTTCGCTGATCAGGTCGTTCTTGTTCATGTGGGAACCCCCTCGCTTCAGGATTTCGTCTTGTCTGTGAATCGCACTTGTCGAAAGCCTGCAAATTGAGACTTTTTTGCGAACCCTGTCAAAGCCTATCGGCCTCGACCGGCAGCAAGCGCGCAAACACGGCGAAGATGCCCCGCCAAACAGCAGTTTGGCGCGCGCTCAGCCCCGTTTTGCCGACTTCCGGAAAAATGCGACCCTGCGGCGAATCACCGCAGTTGGGCGCCTTCTAGCGGCTCAATGCGCGGTTGGCACCTCTCCCGATGCGCCCGATGGCGCGGAAGTGGAGACACCCGGCTGGCTGGCCAGATCGTCCGCCTCGGTCCACTCGATTGCCTCGATCGGCTCCACCAGCGCGCGGGCGAGCACCTCGTCGACATGGGAGACCGCGATGATCTCCAACCCCTCGCGCGCATTCGCGGGGATTTCGGCGAGGTCCTTTACGTTCTCCTCGGGGATGAGGACCACCTTGATCCCGCCCCGCAGCGCCGCGAGCAGCTTTTCCTTCAATCCGCCGATCGCCAGCACCCGGCCGCGCAGCGTGACCTCGCCGGTCATCGCCACATCGGGGCGCACCGCGATGCCGGTCAGGGTCGAGACGATCGAGGTGACCATGCCGATGCCAGCGCTCGGCCCGTCTTTGGGCACCGCGCCCTCGGGCAGGTGGATGTGGACGTTCTTGCGGTTGAAGACGCTGGGCTTGATCCCGTAGGCGGGCGCGCGCGCCTTCACAAAGCTGAAGGCCGCCGCGACGCTCTCGTTCATCACCTGTCCGAGCTTGCCGGTGGTCTTGACCTCGCCCTTGCCGGGCGTGGTGACGCTTTCGATGGTGAGCAGTTCGCCGCCGACCGACGTCCACGCCAGCCCCGTCACCGCGCCGACCTGCGCTTCCTCTTCCGAAACGCCGTGCTTGAAGCGGCGCACGCCGGAGAAGTCTCCGAGGTTTTCAGGCGTGATGGTAACGCTCTTGGTCTTGCCTTCGAGAATCTGGCGCAGGGATTTGCGCGCCAGCTTGGCGATCTCGCGCTCCAGCGTGCGCACGCCGGCCTCGCGGGTGTAGTAGCGGATCAGGTCGCGCAGCGCCTCCTGCTCGAGCGTGAACTCGCCCTTCTTGAGCCCGTGCGCCTTGACCTGCTTTTCGACCAGATGCCTTTCGGCAATCTCGACCTTCTCGTCCTCGGTATAGCCTTCGAGGCGGATGATCTCCATCCGGTCAAGCAGCGGCTGCGGCAGGTTGAGGCTGTTCGCGGTGCACACGAACATGATGTCACTGAGGTCGAGATCGAGTTCCAGATAGTGGTCCTGGAACTTGGCGTTCTGTTCGGGATCGAGCACTTCGAGCAGCGCCGAGGCCGGATCGCCGCGGAAGTCCTGGCCGAGCTTGTCGATCTCGTCGAGCAGGAACAGCGGGTTCGACGTGCCGGCCTTCCGCAGGTTGGCGACGATCTTGCCCGGCATCGAGCCGATATAAGTGCGGCGGTGGCCGCGGATTTCCGCCTCGTCACGCACCCCGCCCAGCGACTGGCGCACGAATTCGCGGCCCGTCGCCTTGGCGATCGACTTGCCCAGCGAGGTCTTGCCGACGCCCGGAGGGCCGACGAGGCACAGGATCGGACCCTTGAGCTTGTTGGTGCGCGCCTGCACCGCGAGGTATTCGACGATCCGGTCCTTGACCTTCTCCAGCGCATAGTGATCCGCATCGAGGATCTGCTGCGCCTTGCCGATGTCCTTCTTGAGCTTCGACTTCTTGCCCCACGGCAGGCCGAGCAGCACATCGAGATAATTGCGGATCACCGTCGCCTCGGCGCTCATCGGCTGCATCGCGCGCAGCTTCTTCAGCTCCGCGAGCGCCTTGGCGCGGGCTTCCTTCGAAAGCTTGGTCTTCTCGATCTTCTCGGTGAGCTCGGCGATCTCGTTGCCACCCTCGCCATCATCGCCGCCGCCCAGCTCCGACTGGATCGCCTTCAGCTGCTCGTTGAGGTAATATTCGCGCTGGGTCTTCTCCATCTGGCGCTTCACGCGCCCGCGGATGCGGCGTTCGACCTGCAGCACCGACAGCTCGCCTTCCATGAAGGCCATCACGAGCTCGAGCCGCTTCAGGGGATTGCTCTCGGTCAGCAGCGCCTGCTTGTCGGACACCTTGGCGCTGATCGCGGCGGCGATGGTGTCAGCGAGCTGGCCGGCATCATCGACCTCGGTGAGGTCGACGCCCGCGTCCTCGCCGAGCTTCTTGTTCAGCTTCACATATTCGCCGAACTGCTCGACCACCTGGCGCATCAGCGCAGTGACCTCGCTGCCCGCAACGGTCTCGGGCGCGACGGTTTCCACCTCGGCGAGCAAGTGCGTGCCGACATCTTCAAGCGCGGAAAGCCGCGCGCGGGTCTTGCCTTCGACCAGCACGCGCACGGTGCCGTCGGGGAGCTTCAGCAGCTGGAGCACCTGCGCGATCACGCCAACATCGTAAAGGTCATCGCCCTCCGGATCGTCGCAGCCCGGATCGAGCTGGGCGAGGAGGACAATGTCCTTGGACGCCTCCATCGCCGCCTCGAGCGCCGCCACCGATTTGTCGCGCCCGACAAACAGCGGCACGACCATGCCGGGGAAGACGACGATGTCGCGAAGGGGGAGGAGGGGGAAGGTCTGGGTCATGTATCCGGGTCCATGCGGCGGCAGAGGAGCTACGCCTTTGACGCGAATATGGGTGCGCCCCTTTGGCCCCGCAATGGCTTTTGGCGGAGAAGCTGTGGAACGCGCTGCCGACGGGCACGGCGCGTTAACCCTCGCGCGGTAATCTGCGCTGGTGCGAAGCGGAGTGACGCGCGATGAAAACGGTGACCTGGATAGCCTGCGGCATTGGCCTCAACATCGCCGCAGCCGCGCTGCATGGCGGGAGCGCGCCGCAAGCGATTATGGCCTCGGGCGTGGCTGGCACGCTGCCCAAGCTGCTGCTGGTGGCGATGGGCAATATCTGCATCTGGCGCGGCATCCGCAGCGCGCTCGCCGACCTGTGGGGCGGGCTGACGGGCAAGAGCATCCGCGAGAACGCGGGCCGCAAGCGCTTTGGGGAGGATGCCGAACCGACTTCGGATTTCCACGCCGACGAAGCGTTCGAGCGTTACATGCAGCAGCGCAACGCACGCGAGGCCGAGCCTGAACCGCAGCCTCAGCGGCAGGCGATGCCCCCTCCCCGCGCCCCGGCGAGACCCGCTGCCCGCGCCCCGGCTCAGGGCGGCTTCGGGCGCAAGGCGGTCTAACGCCGCCGGATCGCGATCACTGTCGCCACCCGGTCGCCAAGGCCCACGCCTTCGGCCCGCTGAACCGCGACCTTCACCGGAAGGAAATAGGTCTCTTCGCGCGGGAAGAGCGAAGTGGCGAAGTCCGTCTGCCCGATGCGCGCGGCGGCCGGGACGCAGCCCCAACCATAACTCGCCTCACGCGCAGCGAAGCGCAGTTCGGCAAAATGCTCCTCGGGCACCGGCACGAACAGGAACGGCGCCGGCCCGCGCCACTCGACGATCTCGCCCGTGAATGCGATCCGGGCGAGGTCGTCGGCCAAGCCCGTCTTATCCCAGCCCGGGCAGGTTGAACCCCGGCGGCAGGCCCATCGAGGACTGCATGTCCTTCATCTGCTGCTCCGAGACGCGGTCCGCCCGGTCGCGCGCATCGTTGAAGGCGGCGGCGACCATATCTTCGAGGATCTGCTTGTCGTCGGGCACCATCAGGCTGTCGTCGATGCTCACGCCGAGGATGCGGCCCTTTGCGCTGGCGCGGACCTTCACGAGGCCCCCGCCCGCCGAACCTTCGACCTCGATCGAGTCGAGCTTCACCTGCATCTCGTTCATCTGCTTCTGGATGGTCTCGGCGGCCTTCTGGGCGGCGGCCATCATCTCTTCCATCGACTTCATCGCAGGCTACTCCATCAATTCCAGGGGGGGCTTCCCGCGCCGGCTGCGGCCTTGAGGGGGGCGTCCAGCAGTTCGGCATCGGGGAAGGCTTCGAAAGCGGCTTTGACCAGCGGATCGGAGCGGATGCGCGCGTCCTCGGCAGCGGCGGCGGCCTCGGCGGCTTCGCGCAAGCTCGGCTGCGCCGCACCGGTGCCGCGTTCGATCTGCCAGCGCTTGCCGGTCAGCTTGAACAGCGCCTCGCGGATATCGGGCGCGGGGTCATCGGGGAAACTGTCGGCCTGCTGGTAGACGAGGCGCTCGGGGCCAAGCTCGATCACCCGCACCCGGTCGCGCATCATCTGGGCGATCCGCAGTTGGCCCATCGCGTCGATCTGATCGACCAGCGCGGCCCAGCTCTGGTTGGGCGAGGCAGCGACCGGCGCGGGCGCCGGAGCGGCGCCGGAAGCGGCAGGCGCGGCGGCGAGGCCACTGGCCGCCAGCTCCTCGATCCGCCGCGCGAGCTTGCCGGGATCGGGCATTTGCGCCGCGTGAAGGATGCGCAGCAGCGCCATCTGCAAGGAGACCAGCGGATCGGGCGCGGTGCGCACCTCGTCATGCCCCTTGAGCAGCAACTGCCACAGCCGGTGCAATTCCGCCGCCCCGAGCCGCGCGGCGAAATCGGCCAGCGCGGCGCGCTCATCCTCGGCGGGCGCATCGGGCTCACCGCCCGAGACCTGCGCGAGGGTGACGCGGTGGACCAGGTCCATCAGCGCGCGCATCAGCGCCAGCGGCTCGACACCCAGCGCATATTGCTCGTCAACCGCCGCGAGCAAGGCCTTGGCATCGCCAGACAAAATGTGCCCGAGCAAGCGGCGCTGCGCACTCTTGTCGGCGAGCCCCAGCATGTCGCGCACGCGGGCGGCGGCAACCTTGCCCTCGCCGTCGAGGTCAGCATGCGCAATTGCCTGATCGAGGATCGAGAGCCCGTCGCGAACCGATCCCTCGGCAGCATTGGCGATGATCGACAGCGCCTCGGGCTCGGCCTCGACACCTTCGAGGCCGCAAACCTTGGCGAAGTGTTCGGCGAGCATGGGCGCAGGGATACGGCGCAAGTCGAAGCGCTGGGTGCGGCTCAACACCGTGACCGGGAGCTTGTCGACTTCGGTGGTGGCGAACAGGAACTTCACATGCGGCGGCGGCTCCTCAAGTGTCTTCAGCAAGGCATTGAAAGCATTGCGCGACAGCATGTGGACTTCGTCGATGATATAGATCTTGTAGCGCGCCGAGACCGCTGCATAGCGCACCTGTTCGATGATCTCGCGCACATCGTCGACGCCGGTGTTGGAGGCGGCGTCCATCTCGATCACGTCAATATGGCGCCCTTCCGCGATCGCGGTGCAGGGCTCGCACACGCCGCAAGGATCGATGGTCGGCCCGCCCTGCCCGTCGGTGCCGACACAGTTCAGCGCCTTGGCGATCAGCCGCGCGGTCGAGGTCTTGCCGACCCCCCGCACCCCGGTCATCAGAAAGGCATGGGCCAGCCGGTCACGCGCGATGGCATTGGCCAGCGTGCGCACCATCGCCTCCTGCCCGATCAGCTCGGAGAAGGTCTGCGGGCGATATTTGCGGGCGAGCACGCGGTAGGCCTGGCTGGAGGTCTGGGCAGGCCGGGCAGGCGCTGCTGCGGCAGGCGCAGGCGGAGGCGCAGGCGGAGGTGCAGGCGCTGGATCGCCGAACAGCGCGTTCTGCCCAGCCGCCTCGAGCTCGGCGGCGGTCGGCCCGGTGTCATCCTCGGGCAGTTCGGGATCGGAATCGCTCATCACCGCGCCATCTTAGGCTCGCGATCCGGCAATGTCGAAGCCTTGCGGGCGATCTTCACCATCATCGCGCTTGACCAATAGGTTTCAATTCGCAATCAAAATGGACGAGTGCAGGAGAGCGCCATGACCATTATCCCCGGCCGCATGACCGACAACCATTCCGGCCCGCTGGTGGTCTTCGTGATCGGGATGCGGATCAACCACTTCCACAAGCTCGGACGGTGGATCCCGGTGTTCACGGCGATGGGGCCGATGCTGCGCGAGCTTTACGCCAACCCCGAGTCCGGCTTTTTCGGGACGGAATATGCCCTCACCTCCCCGCGCCAGATTCTGCTGCTGCAATATTGGCGGGATTTCGACGCGCTCGAGACCTACGCCCGCAACCGCGAAGCGCAGCACTGGCCGGCATGGACCGCCTTCAACAAGGCGGTCGGGAACGACGGGACGGTCGGCATTTATCACGAGACCTATGCGGTGGCGGCAGGGGCGCACGAGAGCGTCTATGCCAATATGCCGCCGTTCGGGCTCGGCCGCTTTGCCGGGCTCGTGTCCGCGACGGGCTCGCGCAATGCCGCGCGCGAGCGGATGCGTGTGAGCGCAGGCGTGGGCGATGAGGCGTGACCGATTTTCAGGAAAAGGAGCCGGGCGACCCGCCGCAATCCACCTGTGCTGCTGCCTTCCGGCCCTGACACGGTGAGCGGACGCAAACGTCCACCCGACTCCCAAGTGGGCATATGGCGTCGCTAGCGCGGTTCGTCAACTCAGCGGAAATTATCCGCGTAGGCTTGCAGCTTAAGGCGCTTGGGGGGCGTCGCGATCACGCGCACGGGGATGCCGTATTTCTCGGCATAGGCGCGGGCGGCGTCCTTGTCGGGGAACGTCAGGCGGACCTGCGACTGGGTGTCGCCCGTGCCCGTCCAGCCCATCAGCGGATCGGCAAAACGCGCCTGCGATTGCTCGAACTCGAGCACCCACTGATCGATATGCGCCTTGCCCGATTGCATCGCGTGCTTGGGCTTCTGAAAGATCCTCGCCGTCATGCGCTGCTCTTTAGATCACGAATCGCTGCGGTTGAAGGCGTTTTTGGTCTTCATGCTCGGCTTTTCGAGCCACGGCTGGTCGGGCCAGCGGTGCTTGGGATAGCGGCCCTTCATGTCCTTCACCACATCGCGCCAGCTGCCGCGCCAGAAGCCGGGGAGGTCGCGGGTCGCCTGCACAGGACGCCCGCCCGGGCTGGTGAGCTTGAGCAGCAGCGGCGTCGCGCCGATCATCGGCTGGGTGTCGAGCCCGAACAGCCCCTGCACCCTGACCTCGACGCTCGGGGCATCGTCGCCCGAGTAGTCGATGGCATGGCGGGTGTCGGCGGGCGAGGTGAAGTGCGTGGGGGCGGCCTTGTCGAGCGCGGCCCGCGCGTTCCAGTCGAGCAGGCCCAGCGCCGCTTCGGCAAAGCGGTGCGGCGGAAGGTCAAGATCACGCCGGCCTGACAGCAACGGCACGAGCCAATCGGCGGCGCGGGCGCGCAAAGTTTCCGGCGAGAGCGCCTCGACCCCGGCGAAGCGGGCGCGGGCGAGGAAGCCATCGGGCAGAAGTTCCCCCAGCTTCTCCAGCGCCTTTTCCACAAGGATATCCACAAGCAGCGCTGGATCGGGCGAAGGCTCCGGCACGCTTGCCAGCACAATCGCGCCGAGCCGGCGTTCGCGCCGCGCCTCGACACGGTTCTTCTCGCCGTTCCAGCGGGTTGTGACGCGCTCTGCAAGTTCGCTCGCAAACAGCGCTGCGATCCGTTCGGGCGCGAGTTCGGCCCCGGCAGTGATGCGCGCGCCCTTGGCCTGCCCCTGCGCGTCGCCGACCACGATCCACTCGGCGCGGGCGAGAGGCGAGGCGGGGTCGAGGATGTAGCCCCGGCCACCAGCGCTGATCCAGTTCTCTCCGGAAGCATCGCGGCGGCGGGCGACGAAGTCCGGGCGGGCGAGCGCGAGGGCTTCGGCGGCGTCCTGCGCGGGGCTCGCACCGATCACGCTGGCGAGCTTGCGCGCCTGCCCTGCCCAACCACGCGCGATCCCTGCGGCCGCAGTGCTGCGGGGCGCGCGGTCGCTGCGCCATCGGGCGAGGCGCTGCATCAGGTCCTCGCCCCGCCCGCCGAGCCCGCGCTCCTGCAGCAGCATGACGAGCCGCGCCGTATCCTCAGCGCAGCCCGCCGCCGCACCGTGGAGCACGGCCGCGGCCTGATCGGGGGCCATCGGCAGGCTCGCAATCGCCTCGCCCAGAGCGGTAATCCGCCCGGCCGCATCGAGCGCGCCCAACGCCTCGATCGCCCGCCGCGCGGCCGCCACCGAAGCCTCGGGCGGCGGGTCGAGCCACGGCAGGCCCGCCGGGTCCGCCGTCCCCCACTTCGCCAGCCGCAGCAGCAGCGGGGCAAGGTCGGCCTGCATGATTTCAGGCGTCGCAAAGGCGGGAAGCCCGGCGTGGCCCGCCTCCTCCCACAGCCGGTAAGCAACCCCCGGCCCCTGCCGCGCCGCACGCCCGGCACGCTGCGTGGCCGAGGCCTGCGAGGCGCGCCTGGTGACCAGGTGCGTGGTGCCCGCGGCCCGGTCGAATTCGGCGAGGCGTGCGAGGCCCGAATCGACCACCACGCTCACCCCGTCCAAGGTCAGCGAGGTCTCGGCAATCGCGGTGGCAAGCACGATCCGGCGGCGGCCTTCGGGATCGCGTCGGATCGCGGCGCGCTGGGCGGCGGGCTCAATTTGCCCGTGGAGGGGGTGGATTGGCACGCCCGCAAGGCGCGGCTCCAGCCGCTCGCGCACCCGCTCGATCTCGCGCACGCCGGGGAGGAATGCGAGGATATCGCCCGCCTCCTCGCGCCATGCGGTCATCACCGCGGCGGCCATGCGGTCCTCGATGCCTTGCGAGGCATCGCCGCCAAGCCATTTGATCGCGAGTGGAAAACTGCGCCCCTCGCTCTCGATGGCCGCCGCGCCCTCGCCTAGCAGCCGGGCGAAGCGCGCGCCGTCGATGGTGGCGGACATCACCAGCACCCGCAGATCCTCGCGCAGCACGGCGCGGGTTTCCAACGCCAGCGCGAGGCCGAGGTCGCTGTCGAGCGCGCGTTCGTGCGCCTCGTCGAAGAGCAGCGCGGAAACGCCGGGAAGCTCGGGGTCCTCGACCAGCCGGTTCACCAGAATGGCTTCGGTCACCACCAGAATGCGGGTGCGCGACGAGACCTTGCTGTCGAGCCGGGTCATGTAACCGACCGTCTCGCCCGGCTTCTCGCCCAGCATCTCGGCCATGCGCTCGGCGGCCGCACGGGCGGCGACGCGGCGGGGGGACGTAAGGATGATCTGGCCGGTGCACCACGCCTCGCCCAGCAGATCGGGCGCGACCGCAGTGGTCTTCCCCGCCCCCGGCGGCGCGATCAGCACGCTCGCGCCCTCGCCCGCCAGCGCGGCGCGGATCTGCGGGAGGACAGCGTGGATGGGGAGGTCGAGGCTCACGCCCCGCCCGATAGCTTGCTCAGTGCCCGCGTGCGACTGCGAATTGCGCCGCTTCGGCCATTGCCGCGCGGGCCTTGCCGTCGGGGAAGATCGAGATCGCATCGATCGCGCGGTGCGCGAAGTGGCGGGCGCGCTCGCGGGTGTCCTCGAGCGCATTGTGCTTGCCGATCAGGCTGATGGCTTGGGCAAGATCCGCGTCCGACGAACGGTGCCCGAGGATCGCGTCCTTCCAGAACTTGCGCTCTTCCTCAGAGCCGCGGGCATAGGCGAGGATCACCGGCAGGGTCATCTTGCCCTCGCGGAAATCGTCGCCTTGGTCCTTGCCCATTTCGGCCGCATCGGAATCGTAGTCGATCGCATCGTCGACCAGCTGGAAGGCGACGCCGAGATTGCGGCCATAGGCTTCGAGCGCGCGCTCCTGCTCGTCCGAGCATTCGGCCACCACCGCGCTTATCTGGCTGGCGGCGGCGAAGAGCGCGGCGGTCTTGGCGCCGATGATGTGGAGATATTGCTCTTCGCTGGTGTTGATCTGGCGCTGGGCGGACAGCTGCGAGACCTCGCCCTCGGCGATGATCGCGCTGGCGCGGCTGAGGATCGACAGCACCCGCAGCGAGCCATCCTCGGTCATCAGTTCAAAGGCGCGGCTGAACAGGAAATCGCCGACCAGCACGGTCGCCGGGTTGCCGAAGATGATGTTGGCCGCCGCCTTCCCGCGCCGCAGCTCGCTGCCGTCGACCACGTCGTCATGCAGCAAGGTGGCGGTGTGGATGAACTCGACCGCGGCGGCGAGTTTGTGGTGGCGGGTGCCGTTGTAGCCGACCAGCTCTGCACCCGCGAGCGTCAGCATCGGCCGCAGCCGCTTGCCGCCGCCCGAGATCAGGTGACCGGCCAGCCGCGGGATCAGCGGGATCTCGCTCTGCATCCGTTCGAGGATCACGGCGTTGACCGAATTCATCCCTCCAGCCGTCAAGGACAGCATGGGATCGAGTGTCGGTGCCTTGCGCGGCATGGGAATGATGTCGGCACTCATGCTGCCTGTGGCTCTAGGGCGGCCTGCGCGTCCTTGGCAAGCGCAGAATTGCTGCTAGTTTCGCAGGCCATGCCGCATGATCCGCAACATCCCGCCTCAACCGACTCTGGCCCCGATGCGGTGCTCGCCGCCTTCCGCAAGAGCATCGACAACATTGATGCAGCGATCATCCACATGCTCGCCGAGCGGTTCCGGATCACGCAGGCGGTGGGCGAGTACAAGGCGAAGGTGACCCTCCCCCCCGCCGACCCCGACCGCGAGGCGCGCCAGATCGCGCGGCTGAGGAAGCTGTCGGAGGAAGCCGATCTCGATCCCGAATTCTCCGAGAAGTTCCTGCGCTTCATCATCGACGAGGTGATCCGCCACCACGAACGCGCGGCGGCGGGCTGAGGCGCATCAGGGGGTCTCGGCCGGCTCCGACGTAGGCGCTGGCGGCAGTGTGATCGGTGGCTGCGTGCTCAGGGTTTTGAGCAGCTCGGCCCGCTCGCGCAGCACGCGGCGCTGGGCGCGGGAGAGGTTCTGCCCGTCTTCGAGCGCCACGCCGACCGTATTGCCCCGCCCCTTGCCGGTCAGCGGCACGCCGAGGCACGTCGCATCGCTCGCCCGGGCTGTGGTTTCGCATTCGGGGCCGATACCCCTCTCGGTGGCGGCCGCCGGGGCATAGGGGTTGTGGAAGACAGTGCGCTCGCGTTCGAGCGAATCTCCCGCGCATCCGGCCAGCAGCAGCGGGGTCAACAGCAAACCCAAGCGGGGACCACGGTTCACCTCATCGCCTCCTTCAACGTGTAGCGTGAATTCAGTCGCTTGGACGGATTGAACCGGCCGTGAACCGGGGCGAGGCAAAAAAGAGGGGCACGCAGCCTGATTGCAGGCGGCGTGCCCCCATGGGCTCGGCGCGTGCCGGTCCATCAGACCGGCAGCGGCGCCTGCCGTTTTCGCGTGCTCGTTCAAAGATGGCAGGCAACGGGGCCACGCGGCCTGCCGGAGCGACGCGAAACTGGTCCGTCAGCCGCGCGGGCGGCGGGCGCGCGGCGGGCGCGAGGCACCCTCGGCGCGGGTCTTGTTGATGGTGGTGCTGACCTGGCCATTGCCGCGAGTGGTGACGCGGTCACGCGAAGCGAGGGTTTCGCCGGCGGCATTGGTCACGCTCTGGCTCGCCTGCGAATTGCCCTGGCCATCGCGGCTGCGGCTGCCTTCAAGCCCGTAGGTCTGGCCGCCGCGCCCGGTGGCCGAGCCGGTGAAGTCCGAACCGCCTTCGGTGCGCAAGCGCTCGCCCTCAACACTGCGGGTGCGGCCTTGCGTGCCGGTCTGGGTGAGCGAGACGGTCGCGCCGGTATCGGTGCGCTGGCGCACGCCGCTGCTGGTTGCGGTCTTGCCGGTGTTGATGTTGGTGGCGGTGCCGGTGCGGGTGGCAGTGCCGGTTTCGGGGTTGACCGTGGTGGTCTGGGTGGCGGTGAACTTGTCACCGTCATAGGTCTTGGTGCGGCTCTGCTCCTGCGCGGCCAGCGGGGCAGCAAGCGCGAGAGCGGCGAGCGAGGCGATCGTCAGCGGGGTCTTGAACATCGTCACATTCCTCCATGCCTTCAAGGCGTTGATCTGTCCCGGCGATGGCTTCGGGGTTGCTGCCGGTGACATGAACTCAACGCCGCAGCTGCATTTGCCCTTCGCGTTGCGGGAGGATTTTCATTCGGAGGGCGGCACAGTGTCCTGTGCCGGGACAGCAGCCGGGACAGCAGGCAGTCGCCCGCCGCGCCGCGCGCGCAGTTCATCGGCAATCAGACGGCGTTCTTCTGGCGACAGCTCGCGCCACGCCTTGGCGCGCTCTCCCTGGGGCAAGTCGCGCAAGCCACGCAGCCGCTCGCGCGTCTCGGGGCTCATAGCCTTCCGCCCTGCCAGGTCCTCGCGGGTGAGCGCCTCGCCGTTTGCCACCTTGCGCGCCATTTCCTCGCGCCGGGCTGCGGCGGCCGCGTCGGCGCGCTGTTCGCGGGCGGTGACCGCCTGCTCGATCTTGGCACGCAGCCGCGCCTCCTGCTCGGGCGTCGGCACGGGGAGGCCGGCGGCGCGGCGGCGTTCGATCTCGGACTTGATGCGCTGGTCGATGATCGCGCGGCGCTCCTCGCGGCGGCCGGCGCGGACCTGATCGACCCGGCGGAAGGTTTCGTCCAACTCCTCGGGCGTGTCGATCGGGCCTTCGATGGTGACCGGCGCGGAGGTCGGTGCGGGCGCAGGTGCCGCGGCTACAACCGGCTCGCGCGCCGCCGAGGCCGGCGCGCTGCCGGTGAGGCTCGCCCACACGGTCTTGGCCGAGGGCACGGGGATCGCGAGCTGTTCCAGCAGCCCCGTCGCCGCCGCCGCCGTCGCGAGCGCGCCGAAACTGGCCACGCCGATCGCGATGCGCTGGCCGATGCGCCAACGGCGGGTGCGGACAGGGCGGCGCAGTGCGGGGAGCGGAGCGGGACGCGCTTCGGCGGCCGCAAGCACGCGGTCAGCAAAGCCTGCCGGAAGCTCGGGCACGGCATAGCCGTCAAGCACCCGCGCGAGCGGGGAGCCGGGCGCGATCGGCGCTTCGTCCTTGCGGTGTTCGTTCACGCTCATGGCGCGTCTCCTTGCGCCGTCAATGCCTGCCGCAGCGCCGCTCGGGCGCGGTGGAGCAGGCTTTCGAAGGCCTTGATGTTCATGTCCATCGCTTCGGCCGCCTCGACATTGGGCAATTCCTCGAAATAGGTCAGCACGATCGCGGCGCGCTGGCGTTCAGGCAGCGCGAGCACCAGAGCCCGCGCCAGATTGTCTCGCTCCCCCGCCTCGATCACCGCATCGGCGAGCGGGGCGTCATCCTCCTCCTCGGGCACCTCGCCGCCCGACAGGCGCCGGGTGCGGCGCAGGCGGTCGATGGCGAGGTTGGTCACCACCCGCTGGAGCCAACCGCCGATCCGCAACCGCGCCGCCGCCTGACTGCCGACCGGGTGCTTCTCGGCAATGGCGGGCGCATGGTCCCACAGCCGCAGCATCGCCTCCTGCACGATGTCCTCGGCCTCGTGCGCATCGCCCGTCATGCGATAGGCGACGCGGTGGAGCGCGCCTGCGTGCCGGGCGATCATCTCGCGCAAGGCCGCCGGATCGCGCGCCGCCAGCCGCGCCGCCCACGCCGCATCATCGCCCGGCGGCGGGGCGAGAGTGGTCGCGGATGCTGGCTCGCTCTGAGCGGTCATGTCTTTTCGCAAATGGCCTGTTTGCGGGTGTTGTTCGCCCCTACAACGGGGAGGCTGAAAAAACCCTTCGCGCGCGCGCTCAATCGGCGCGCGGGAGCCGCAATTCGACTAGCAATCCGCCCAGATCCTCGCTTGTCGCGAGCCGGACGCTGCCGCCATAGATCTCCGCCACATCGCGCACGATGGCGAGGCCAAGGCCAGTGCCGGGCTTGCCGGTATCGAGCCTCACCCCGCGGTCGAAGATGCGGATGCGCTCGGCCTCGGGGATGCCCACACCGTCATCCTCGACCCAGATGAGGCACATTTTCGGGTCGCGCTCGGTCTCGTCGGGGTCGATGGTGACGAACACAGAGCCGCCGCCATACTTGGCCGCGTTCTCGATGAGGTTGCCGAGCAGCTCGTCCAAGTCCTGCCGTTCGAGCGAGACCAGCGCGGCCTTGTCGCCCGCGATGTCCAGCCGCCCCTCGGGATAAAGCCGCTCGACCGCGCGGCGCACCGCCGTCGCGCTAGCCATCACATTGGTGCGCGCATGGCCGACCGCGCGGCGGCCGACCGCCCGGGCGCGGGCCAGGTGGTGGTCGACATGGCGCTGCATCGTGCGGGTCTCGCGCATCACCGCCTCGCCCAGGTCCGGCGCGCGCGCGGTGGCGGCGTTGGTGAGCACGGTGAGCGGGGTCTTGAGCGCGTGGGCGAGGTTCCCCGCATGCCGCCGCGCCTCCTCGGCCTGCCGTTCGGAATGGTCGAGCAGCGCGTTCAGCTCCTCGACCAGCGGCTGCACTTCGAGCGGCAAGGGCTCGGTGATGCGGTTCGCGCCGGTGGTGCGCAGGTTCTGGATCGCCGCCCGCACCCGGCGCAGCGGCGAGAGGCCATAGCGGATCTGGAGCAGCGCCATCACCAGCAGCCCGAGGCCGAGCACTGCGAAGGACCAGATCAGGATCAGCCGCACGCGCCCGATCTGCGCGTCCATCTGCTCGGTCGCGCTCGCCACCGCGAAGGTCCAGCGGGTCTCGCTACCGGGGAGGATCACGGTGCGCTCGGCAATCCGCAAGGGCTCGCCTGTGAACTGGTCGGAATTGTAGATGTGCACCTCGCTGTCGAAGTGCGCGCCCTTGGCCTCGGCCCCGTGGAGCTTGAGCGTCCGGTCCCACAGGCTGCGCGAGGGCCAGGGCTCGTAATTGCCGCCCGAGATCTGCCAGTAGAGCCCACTGCCCGGTTCGAGGAAGCGCTGGTCGCCAAGCGTGCGGTAGAACCACACCTCCCCGCTCGCATCGATCTCGGCCGAGGCGATCATGGCGGTCAGCTGGTAATCGAGCTGTTCGTCGAAGTTCGCCTCGACCTGCGCGGTGAGCGTGCGTTCGAGCGCGAGGCCGCCGCCGAGCAGGAGGACGAAGATCCACCCCGCGGCGATCAGCCCCATGCGCCGCGCAAGGCTGGCGCGCGGTTTGGGGGCGGCGGGGGCCGGGGCGTCCTCGTGCACCTCCTCCGCCTCGCCCTGCGGCAAGGTCACGGAGGCATCGCCGCCCGCCGCCGGCGCCTCAGGCGCGCGGCTGGTCGGCGGGGTCGTCGAGGCTGTAACCGAGGCCACGGATGGTGGTGATCACGTCTGCGCCAAGCTTCTTGCGGATGCGGGTGAC
>JAIYEK010000219.1 GCA_027487015.1 Erythrobacteraceae bacterium
ATCGAGGTCAAGTCCGCCCCCCTCCCCGTCGGCGCGCCGGCCGCCTTGCGAGTGCGCCGCACGCTCGCCGACCGGGTGCGTTCTGCCGTGATGGCGATCACCGGCGGCGCGGGCACGGTGCTCGCCCACGAGGAGAAGGCCTGGGCCTCGATCACCTTTGCCGGCACCCGCCACGAGGTGGTGCTCGAATTCTGCGGCGCCGATGCGGTCGCAGCCGGAGAGGAGCTGATCGAGCGCCTGCCCGATCACGAATTCACCATCCCGCGCCAGCTGGTCGCCGATGCCACGATCACCAAGGTCGACCACCGCTTCGGCGCGATGGAGCGGCTCGAAGTGACCGCGGTGCTGTTGCTGCTGGAAGAGGGGTGAGGCCCAAGCATCGTCGTTGCGAGGAGCCGAAGGCGACGCGGCAATCCATCATCGGACACCCGCCCAGAACGCGGCGGTAGTTCATGGATTGCTTCGCCTTCGGCTCGCAATGACGAAATCAGGTTCTGCGAATGATCAAATTCCGGATCTCGCTCATGTCCTCCATCGCGAAGCGAACGCCTTCGCGGCCCAAGCCTGAGTCCTTCACCCCGCCATAGGGCATATTGTCGACCCGGTAGCTCGGCACGTCGTTGATGACGATGCCGCCCACATCGAGCCGGTCCCAAGCGTCGAACATCTGGAACAGGTCGCGGGTGAAGATCCCCGCCTGCAATCCGAACTTGGAGTTGTTGACCTCCTCCAACGCCGCATCGAAGTGGTCGAATTTCTGGAGGATCGCGAGCGGTCCGAAGGCTTCTTCGTTCTTGGCCTTGGCATCATCGGGCACGCCTTCAAGCAACGTCGCCTCCAGCATATTGCCGCGCGAGAGCCCCCCGCCGCACAGCAAGGTCGCGCCCGCCGCCACCGCCTCATCGATCCAGCCCTTCAGGCGCTTGGCCTCGCCATCCGAGATCATCGGGCCGATGAAGGTGGCGCGGTCCTTGGGGTCGCCCGCGATCAGCTTGCCGGCACGCTCGACCAGCATCGCCTTGAAGGCATCGTAGACATCCGCGTGGATCAGGATGCGCTGCACCCCGATGCAGGACTGGCCCGACTGGTAGAAGGCCCCGAAGATCACCCGCTCCAGCGCGTCGGCAAGGTCGGCGTCCTTGTCGATGATCACCGCGGCATTGCCGCCGAGTTCGAGGACGACCTTCTTCTTGCCCGCCTTGGCTTTGAGGTCCCAGCCGACCCCGGGCGAGCCGGTGAAGGAGAGCAACTTCAGCCGCTCGTCCTCGGTGAACATATCCGCGCCTTCGCGGTGCGCGGGGAGGATGCTGAAGGCGCCCTCGGGCAGCACGTCGCACTCGGCCAGCACCTCGCCCATGATGATCGCGCCAAGCGGCGTCTTGGAGGCGGGCTTCATCACGAAGGGGCAACCGACCGCGATCGCCGGGGCGATCTTATGCGCGGCGAGGTTCAGCGGAAAGTTGAACGGCGAGATGAAGCTGCACGGCCCGATGGGGACGCGCTTCCACATCCCCTGATAGCCCTTGGCGCGCGGGGAAATGTCGAGCGGCTGGACCTCGCCGTAGTTCCGCACCGATTCTTCGGCGGCGATGCGGAAGGTGTCGATCAGCCGGGTGACCTCGCCTTCGGCATCCTTGATCGGCTTGCCCGCCTCGACGCAGAGCGCATAGGCGAGCTCGTCGAAGCGCTCGCGGAATCGCCGGACGCAGTGCATCAGCACGTCCTGCTTCTCGTAAGAGGCCAGCCGCGCCATCGGCTCGGCCGCGCGCACGGCGCCAGCGATGGCCTCCTCGATCACATCGGGCGTCGCCATCGCGGTGCGGAAGGCGATCTCGCCGGTGTACTTGTCGGTCACCTCAAGATCGGTGTTGGGCTGGGCGGCCTTGTTGTTGAGGTAGAGCGGGTAGGTGTCCTTCAGCTGCACGCGCATTCTCCAAAGACTAGAGCTCCGCGCTCAGCCGCTTGATGTCGCGGTTCAGGATCTGGTCGTTCTCGGTGTAGTCAACCGGGCAATCGATGAGATGCACCCCCGGCGTGGCGAGGCAATGCGCCAGAAGGTCGGTGAGGTGTTCGGCCGAGGTCACCCGGTGCCCGATCGCGCCGTAGCTCTCGGCGTACTTCACGAAGTCGGGATTGCCATAGGTCAGGCCGAAGTCCTTGAAGCCCATGTTGGCCTGCTTCCAGCGGATCATCCCGTAGGCATCGTCGCGCAGGATCAGCACGGTGAGATTGAGGCCGAGCCGGACCGCGGTCTCCATTTCCTGCGAGTTCATCATGAAGCCGCCGTCGCCGCAGATCGCCATCACCTTGCGGTCCGGGTAAAGCATCGCGCTCATCATCGCGCTCGGCAGGCCTGCGCCCATCGTCGCCAGCGCATTGTCGAGCAGCACGGTGTTGGGCAGGTAGGCGGTAAAGCCGCGTGCGAACCAGATCTTGTAGACCCCGTTGTCGAGGCAGATGATCCCGTCCTCGGGGACGGCGGCACGGACCTGCGCCACCAGATGCGGCGGGAAGATCGGGAAGCGGGTGTCGGCTGCCAGCGTGTCGGTATGGGCGACTTCGGCGGCGCGGTATTCGAGCATCCGCTTGAAATCCCACTTGCCTTGCGGGACGATGTCTTCCTTGATCTGCCAGATCGCGTTGGCAATATCGCCGATGACCTCGATCTGCGGGAAGTAGACCGGATCGACCTCGGCGGTGCGGGTCGAGACGTGGATCACCGTGGGCGGGCTGTCCGATCCCACCGCGCCCTCGCCGTCATTGCGCATGAAAAACGGCGGCTTTTCGATCACGTCGTGGCCGATATTGACGATGCAGTCCGCGTCCTGGATCGCGCGGTGGACGAAATCGCCCGCCGATAGCGCCGCACAGCCAAGGAACAGCGGGTGGCGCTCGTCGACCACGCCCTTGCCCATCTGGGTGGTGACAAACGGGATGCCGGTCTTGTCGATCAGCTGACGCAGCATCCGCCCGGTCATCTTGCGGTTGGCGCCCGCACCGATGACGAGGATCGGCGCCTTGGCCTGCTCGAGCGCAAGCACTGCCTGCCGCACCGCCTTCTGCTCGGCCGAAGGGCGCCGCGCGAGGCTGGCGGCGAGCGGCCGGCTATTCGTGTGCTCCTCGGCGATATCCTCGGGGAATTCGAGGTGCACCGCGCCGGGCTTTTCCTCCTCGGCCAAGCGGATCGCCTCGCGCACGCGGCTGGGGATGTTGTCGGCGCTCGCGAGCTGGTGGGCGTATTTGGTGATCGGGCTCATCATCGCGACGACATCGAGGATCTGGAAGCGGCCCTGCTTCGATTTCTTGATCGGCTTCTGCCCGGTGATCGCGAGCGTCGGCATCCCGCCCAATTGCGAATAGGCGACCGCGGTCACCATGTTGGTCGCGCCCGGGCCCAAGGTGGCGAGGAACACCCCGGTCTTGCCGGTGTGCCGGCCATAGGTCGCGGCCATGAAGCCTGCGCCCTGTTCATGCCGGGTGAGGATCAGCTTGATCTTGGTCGAATGCGAGAGGCTTTCGAGGAAATCGAGGTTCTCCTCGCCCGGCACGCCGAAGATATATTCGACGCCTTCCGCCTCGAGGCATTCGATGAACAGGTCCGATGCCTTCTTGGTGTCGCTCATGTGTCTTCCCCCCCCTGCACAGCGCAGCCCCCCGGCTGGCACGAATACGCGCCCTCCCGTTCCCCATGGGATAGCGCCCGCGTGTGACCGCCCCGTGATGGGCGGTTTGCACGCGGGAGTATTGCAGAAAAGCGCCAGATCGCCAGAGCGATTGCGCGCCCGCGCGGCAGCTCAGTAGCCGAGGCGCGGGTCGAACACCGGGGCGATTGCCTCACCGCGCAGATAACGCGCGAGATTGTCGAGGAAACGCTCGCCGCTACGGATGAACATCTTGTCCTGCGCGCGGCCCGACAGGTGCATCGAGATGTGCGCGGTGGGGAGCGTCCACAGTACGTCGTCCGCCGGAAGCGGCTCGGGGGTGGTGACATCGAGGAAGGCGCCGGCGATGCTCTTGCTCTGGAGCGCCGCGATCAGCGCCGGCTGGTCGATGACCGCACCGCGCGCGATGTTGACGATAACGCAGTCGGACTTCATCGCCGCAAGCTCACCTGCGCCGATCATCCCGTCGGTCTCGGGAGTGGCAGGCACGGCGAGGATCACCCAGTCGAATTGGCCGAGCTGCCCGCGCCATTCGTCAGGGCCGAGGGTGTTCTCGCCAGGCGTGCGGCGGACGACTGTCACATCGACATCGAAGGCCTTGAGGCGCGGCTCTATCAGCTTGCCGATGGCGCCGTAGCCGAGCAGCAGCGCCTTCGATCCCGCCAGCTCGCGCTTGCCCGGGCTGTCGAGCAGCCACTCGCGGCGGTCCTGCGCGCGCACGACCTCGCGATAACCCTTGGCGATGTTGAGCATCCCCATCACCACATATTCGGCGATGGTGATGGCATTGATCCCCGCCCCGTTGGTGACGGTGATATTGCGCTCGATCAGCACGTCCATGGGGAGGAAATCGAGCCCGGCGTAGATCGAATTGAGCCACTTGAGCTTCTTCGCGGCGACCAGCGTTGCGGCCATCGCGGCCTTGTCGTTCATGTCGAACCAGCCGATCTCGGCATCGGCGACCGCGGTGACGGCCTCCTCGGCAGACATGAACCAGCGCACGTCGAGACCCTCGGGCAGACGGCTTTCGAGCATCGGGCGGATCAGCCCGGAGATGGCGAGAATGGTCATAAGGCCTGCGTTACTGCCGGAAAGCGAGCCACGCCACCCCTGCCAGAACCGGCAGTCCGGCAAGATCAACCTGCGCAATCTTACGCAAGGCGGGCGGCGACCCGGCCTGCCAGTAAAGGACGAGGAAGCTCACCATGCTGATGCCCACGACAAGCACCGCGAGCCGCCGCCCCACGGGGATGAAGGCGGCGTAGACGCAGGCGGCGAAGACCGCGACGAACAGCCCGGCGCGGTGGTGCATCAGCAGGAACAGCGGGTTGTCCGGCTGGAGGCGGTAGAGGCTCGTCAATGTCGCGGGACGAACAAACGCCAGTGCGGGCATGGCATGGATCGCGGCGAGGGTCAGCCAGAGGATCGGTTGCATCATGCAACTGGTTTAACGCGCGAGCCTCGACCTGTCTAGATCGTCTTCCCGGACTTGATCCGGGGCCCAGCTTCTTCTGGCGGATTCGTGAGAGGCAGCGGGGCCCCGGGTCAAGCCCGGGGAGGCGAAGGGGCTAGGCGAGCCTCCACTCCCAGCCAAGCGGATCGCCGTCCATCACCTCGACGCCTTGGGCCGCGAGTTCATTGCGGATCGCATCCGAGGCGGCGAAGTCCTTGGCTGCGCGCGCGTCCTTACGGCGGGCGAGCGCGGCTTCGATCTCGGCTTCGGTGAGGGTGGCGGATTTGGGGCGGATGCGCAGATCGGCGCGGGTCAGGCCGAACAGATTCAGGCCGAGCACCGCGTCCATATCCTCAATCACCGCGCGCTTGATCCCGGCATCGACCTTCTTGACCGCAAGCGCCTCCTCCAGTGCTGTGAGGGCAATGGGCGTATTGAGGTCATCCGCCATCGCCTCATCGAACTTGGCGAGCACGGGCGCGAATTTCGGATGCTCGGCCTCGGGCTGAGAGGAAACGTCAGCGAGCGCGCCCACCGCCATCACCATCCGCTTCAACCGCGTCAGCGCCGCCCCCAGCCCCTCCCAGCTGAACTCCAGCTCGCTCCGATAATGCGCCTGCAGGCACATCAGCCGGTACGCCAGCGGGTGATACCCCCGGTCGATCAGCAATTGCAGCCGCAGGAACTCGCCCGAGGACTTCGACATCTTGCCCGAGCGTTCGACGAGGAAGTTGTTGTGCATCCAGATGCGCGCACCCGAATTCCTCGGATCGTCGAGGCCATTCGTGCAGCAATGCGCCTGGTTCTGCGCGATTTCGTTCGGGTGGTGGATCTCGCGGTGGTCAATCCCGCCGGTGTGGATGTCGAAGGGGAAGCCGAGCACCTCGCCTGACATGACGGAGCACTCAAGGTGCCAACCTGGAGCGCCCCGGCCCCACGGCGAATCCCACTCCATCTGGCGCGTCTCGCCCGGCGGAGTCTTGCGCCAGATCGCGAAGTCGGCAGCGTTGCGCTTGCCCTCGACGGCCTCGATCCGACCCTCGCCATCGTCGGTCACAGCGCGCGCAAGCCGCCCGTAGTCGGCCACGGTAGAAACGTCGAAATAGAGCCCGCTCTCCAGCTCGTAGCAGTGCTTCTCCGCGATCCCTTTGGCAAATTCGATCATCTGCGGGACGTAGTCGGTGGCGACCGTCCACTGCGCCGGCTGGCGGATATTGAGCGCGCGCACGTCGGCCCAATAGGCCTGCTTGTAATGCTCGGCGATGTCCCAGATCGACTGCGCGCGTTCGGCAGCCATCTTCTCCATCTTGTCCTCGCCCGCATCGGCATCGTCGGTGAGGTGGCCGACATCGGTGATGTTGATGACGTGGGTGAGTGTGTAGCCCTTCCACGCGAGCGTCCGCCCCAACACATCGGCGAAGACGTAGGCGCGCATGTTGCCGATGTGGGGGTAGTTGTAGACCGTCGGTCCGCAGGAGTAGACGCGCGCCTCGCCCGGGTGGACGGGCTCGAACACCTCAAGCGAGCGGGTGAGCGAGTTGAACAGTTTCAAAGGCGCGTCGATCATGGGCCGGGCCTTTGCCCCAATCCCTTACCCGAGCGCAAGCCGGGTCACTCGAAGCCGATGAACTTCACATGCTCCTCCAGCGGCACGCGCTGGCGTTCGAAATTGTTCAGCGGCGCATCCGGATCGCGGTAGCCGATCGCCATGCCGCAGAAGAACATGTAGCGCTCGTGATCGAGGCCGAGGAACTCGCGGATCGTGTTCGCGAAGATCGCCATGTATTCCTGGAAGCAGCTGTCGAGCCCCTCCTCGCGCAGCAGCAGCGCGACAGTCTGGAGCCACATGCCGACATCGGACCACTGGGGCTCCTTCATCAAGCGCGGGAAATAGACGAACAGCACCGCGGGCGCATCGAAGCTGGTGGTGTTGCGGCCCATCGCTGCCATGCGGGCTGCGCCGTCATCGCGCGCGATCCCCATCGCGCCGAACATGCCCGCCGAAACCGCGTCGAGACGCTTCTTGTAGGCTTCCTCGGTGCCCGGAGCCGCCCAGTCATACTCGGCCGCCTTGGGCCCCTCGGCGATCATCTTCGCCTGCAAGTCCTTGAGCGGCTGGCCGGTGACAATGCTCGCCTCCCACGGCTGGTAATTGCACCCCGAGGCCGCCCAGCGCGCCTTGTCCATCACGCGGGTGAGGGTGGCAAGATCGACCGGCTTGTCGAGAAAAGCCCGGATCGAGCGGCGGGTGGTGACGGCTTCGGTGACGTTCATGTGTTCAGGCCCCAGACAATGCAGAAAATTCCCAGCGCCAGCTCTACGAACCCGATCTGACGCATTGTGCTGTGTGATAGATCGAACCGCGGCGGGTATGCTTCCAGCTCGCGGCGTTCTTCAAAATAGGCTTCGGGCGCACCAGCATCCAGTTCGCGAAGGCGTGTCTTCCAATTGCGACGGGAACTTCGAACCAGTGACTGCGGGCGAAAGATCGAGATCGACGCGGTCACCGTGAGCATGATGCCGAGGCCGAAGATCAGGTTTTCGCCGGCTATGCTCACCGCTTCTTCACGCCCTTCTCATCCTCGAACAACTCCGCGAGCTGCTCCATGATCGTGCCGCCGAGTTGTTCCACATCCATGATCGTCACCGCGCGGCGATAATAGCGGGTGACATCATGCCCGATCCCGATGGCGACCAGCTGGACGGGCGAGACCTTCTCGATCCACTCGATCACGCCGCGCAGGTGCGCCTCGAGATAGCCCGCCGAGTTCACCGAGAGGGTCGAATCGTCCACCGGCGCGCCGTCGCTGATCACCATCAGGATGCGGCGTTCCTCGGGGCGGTAAAGCAGGCGGCTGTGCGCCCAGATCAGCGCCTCGCCGTCGATATTTTCCTTGAGCAGGCCTTCTCTCATCATCAGCCCGAGATTGCGGCGCGCGCGGCGCCAAGGCTCGTCGGCCTGCTTGTAGATGATGTGGCGAAGATCGTTGAGGCGCCCCGGGTTCTGCGGCTTGCCATCGGCGAGCCATGCCTCGCGGCTCTGCCCGCCCTTCCACGCGCGGGTGGTGAAGCCGAGGATCTCGGTCTTGACCCCGCAGCGCTCCAGCGTGCGCGCCAGAATATCGGCGCTGATCGCGGCGATCGAGATCGGCCGCCCGCGCATCGAGCCCGAATTGTCGATCAGCAGTGTGACGATCGTGTCCTTGAACTCGACATCGCGCTCGACCTTGTAGCTGAGCGCGGTACCGGGCGAGATAATCACGCGGGCGAGGCGCGCGGCATCGAGCACGCCCTCTTCCTGATCGAAGTCCCAGCTGCGGTTCTGCTGCGCCATCAGGCGACGCTGCAGGCGATTGGCGAGGCGCGTCACCACGCCCTGCAGGCCTGTCAGCTGGCTATCGAGATAGGCGCGCAGGCGGTCGAGCTCATCCGCGTCGCAAAGGTCGGGCGCGGCGACTTCCTCGTCGAAGCGGGTGGTGAAGGCCTTGTAGTCGAGGCTCGCGGGGACTTCGGCCTGCGGGCGGTTGGGGCGGACGGGAGCATTGGCGGCGTCATTGTCGTCGCCCGGCTCGCCTTCGGCCATGTCGCTGTCGGTCTGGGTCTCGGAGGATTGCTCGCCCTCGCCTTCGCCCTCGGCCATGTCGCCGGCCATTTCGGCGCTCTGGGGATCGCCCTCGCCCTGGTTGTCGTCCTCGCCCTCGTTGTCATCGTCGGGTCCGTCTTCGTCATCGGCCTCGTCCGAATCGCTTTCGTCGGGGGCTTCGGTCGGGCGGGTCAGGTCGAGTTCGCGCAGCATGTCGAGCGCGAGTTTTTGAAACGCCTCCTGATCGGCGATCATCTCGGCCAGAGCGGCAAAATCGCCGCCGACCTTCTCCTCGAGGAAGTCGCGCACCAGCTCGATCCCGCCCTGCGCCTTGGTGGGCACCGCCTCGCCGGTCAGCGCCTCGCGCACCAGCAGGGCGAGCGCGGTCTGCAAGGGGACTTCCGAGGAATTCTGCGCGCGCACGATCTTGTCGCCCGCGGTGCGCAGCTCGGTCGCGGCGTCGAGGTTGGTGCGCATCCCGCCGAAGCGATTGGCGCCCAATGCCTCGTAGCGCACCTGCTCGATCGCGTCATAGCAGGCGCGTGCGATGGGCTCAGGGGGGGCGGCCTTGGCGTGGAGCGCCGCGTCATGATGGCGCAGCTTGAGCGCGAAACTATCAGCAAAGCCGCGCGCCTCGCGCACCTGATCGGCGGGGAGATCGCGCCCGGGCAGCGGCACCCGGAAGCGGTTGCCCGCAGAGCCCGGAACGTCCGCGCTCCACGCGACCTCGACCTCGGCATCGCGCGCGATTGCCCGCGATGCGCCGGTGAGCGCCTGCTTGAACAGATCGAGCGGAGACTGGTCGGCCATGCTTAGAGGATGCTCTGCCCGGTCTTGGCCCAGTCGGCCATGAAGCCCTCGATCCCCTTGTCGGTGAGCACATGCTTGAACAGGTCGAGGATAACCTTGGGCGGCGCGGTCATGACATCGGCGCCGATCTTGGCGGCCTGGAGCACGTGCATGGTGTGGCGCACCGAGGCGACGAGGATTTCGGTGGCGAAGTTGTAGTTGTCGTAGATCAGGCGGATGTCCTCGATGAGGTCCATGCCGTCGAAGCCGTTGTCATCGTGGCGGCCGACGAAGGGCGAAATGAAGCTCGCCCCCGCCTTGGCCGCCAGCAGCGCCTGATTCGCCGAGAAGCACAGGGTGACGTTGACCATCGTACCCTCGGACGAGAGCGCCTTGCATGTCTTGAGCCCGTCGACCGTCAGCGGCACCTTGATGCAGACATTATCGGCGATCTTGCGGAGGATTTCGGCCTCCTTCATCATCGTCGCGTGGTCGAGCGCGACCACTTCGGCGCTGACCGGGCCGTCGACAATCGCGCAGATCTCGGCGGTGACTTCCTTGAAGTCGCGCCCCGACTTGGCGATCAGCGAGGGATTGGTCGTCACCCCATCGAGGAGGCCCGTGGCGGCAAGCTCGCGGATCGCCTCGATCTCGGCGGTGTCGACGAAGAATTTCATGAGATTCGCTCCAGATTTTTGCGATAGGCAGCGGGCGGCCGCCGCATTAGGGCAGGCGCATGACACACCTGACAATTCGATCTGCGATGCTGCTTGCCGCCGTCGCGTGCGCTTGGCAACCGTCGAAAGCATCGGCTGCAGACGAAGATACGCAATTCTGGCTGGTGGGCTTCGTGCGCAGCGACCTTGGCGATGATTTCTTCCTCACGGTCGACGCTTCGGTGCGCATTCGCGAGCCGCAGATCGGGCCCGACCAGCAGACCATCCGCGTCACGGTTGAAAAGAAAATCGCCGAGGGCATCCGCATCGGCGGCGGGGTCTCCGTGTTCGAAACCGACGGTCAGACCGAATTCCGCCCGCACCAGCAATTGCGCATCACCAGCGCTGGCTGGGACTTCCGCACCCGGTTCGAGCAGCGCATGTTCCCGGGCGAGGACCGGGCCGAGCTGCGGTTCCGCCAAAGGGTGCAATATACCGAAAGCCTGAGCAAAAAGGTCGACCTGATCGGATCGGCCGAATGGTTCACGGTGTTCCAGGCACGCAATGCCGTGCGGCAGGACGGCACCGAGCAGGTGCGCTTCGTCGCCGCCGTAGCGGTCGACGTCGCCGAAGAGCTGGAGGTCCAGCCGGGCTACGTCCTGTGGTATTCGCGGCGCGAGGGCGGAACCGATGGGGTCAGCCACATTCCGCAGCTGGCTCTCAATTACCGGTTCTAGATCCGCGCGCCGAGCCCGAACACGCCGATCAGCAGCGGATCGCGGGTCCTGTCGGGGTCGGCGCGGATCGCGGCTTCCTCGCGGCCGATCTCGCCCCAGATGGCATCGTCGATCTGGCGGCCGAAGCGGTCGGCAACGCCGGTCACGTCGACCCCGGTGAGCGCGTTCAGCGCCTGGCCGAGCAGCGGATCGCGGCTGACCCGCAGCGCCTCGCCGAGCTCGGGCACCACAGCATCGAGCAGCGCCGTGCCGAGCTCCTCGCGCAGATAGAGGCTGGCGGCAGTCGGCCCGCCGCGCACCAGCGCGACCGCGTTCTCGAAGCCGATCACCCGGATCGCGTCGGTCACCACCGGGGCAGCGCGGAAGCTCGCGTCGATCGCAAGGCTCGCGAAACGCTCCTCGAGCCGGTCCTTGACCAATTGCGAGGTGAGGATGCGCGTGAGCACGTCGCCGCGAGTGCCCATCACATCAGCAAGGCCAAGCCGCGCGACCTGTTCGTCCCAGAAACCGCCGGGCGCGGTGAGGCGCGCAAAGGCGTTCTCGGTGGCGAGCAGCAGCATCCGCCGCACCGCCTCGACCAGACTGAACCCGCCGCCCGTGCTGGCGCAGCCGGGAAGCAGCAGCAGCGCGCCCGCGCCGGCGGCTCCGGCCAGCAGGCTGCGGCGGGTGGCCAGATGGCGGTCGGCGGGGCGGGCCGCCGCGCGGTTCGTGACAATTGCGGTCATTGGTCCAGTCTCCAAGCTTGCCCTTGGCCTATGCCGCTCTCCATATAACTGCGCGATGAACCGTGTGCGCCTCCTAGTTTTGAATGCAGCCCTCGGCCCGCTGGACTACCGGCTGCCGGAGGGCGTGAGCGCGCCTCCCGGCACGGTGGTGGTGGCGCCGCTGGGCCCACGCAAGGTGATGGGGATCGTATGGGACGAAGGCCGGTTGCCGGGCGACGCAATCGCCTTCGAGCGGTTGCGCCCGATTCTCGAGGTGCTGCCCGTTCCCCCGCTGCCCGCGCCGCTCAGGCGGCTGATCGAGTGGACCGCGGACTACTACTGCGCGCCGCTCGCGAGCACCGCGCGCATGGCGCTGGCAAGCGGCGGGGCGCTGGGTGGGCCGGCGACGATGACCGAATATCGGCTGTCGGGCGGGTTGCCGGAACGCATGACCGCCCAACGCCTCGCGGCGATCGAGGCGCTCGAGGGCGAACAGGGCACCATGCGCGAGCTGGCGGGGATCGCGGGGGTCTCCGAGGGCGTCCTGCGCGGGCTCGTCAATCAGGGCGTGATCGAGCCGGTCACTGTCAACATCGACCGCCCTTACCCGCCCGCCGATCCCGACTTCCACCAGCCCGCACTTTCCGAGGCGCAAGGCGCGGTGGCGGGTACGCTGGTCGAGGCCGTGCGCGCCGAAAAATTCGCCCCCTTCCTGCTCGACGGAGTCACTGGGTCCGGCAAGACCGAGACCTATTTCGAGCCCGTCGCCGCCGCGATCCGCGCCGGGCGTCAGGTGCTGGTGTTGCTCCCCGAAATCGCGCTCACCGAGAATTTTCTCGCGCGCTTTGCTGCAAGGTTCGGTGCGGCGCCGGTGCTGTGGCACTCCTCGTTGAAGTCGACCGAGCGGCGGCGGGCTTGGCGCGCCATCTCGGATGGCTCGGCGCAAGTCGTCGTCGGCGCGCGTTCGGCGCTGTTCCTGCCCTACGCCAATCTCGGCCTGATCGTCGTCGACGAGGCACACGAGATTAGCTTCAAGCAGGACGACGGGGTGCGCTACAATGCCCGCGACGTGGCGGTGATGCGCGCCCGGTTCGAGGGCCTGCCGGTGATCCTCGCCAGCGCCACGCCCGCGCTCGAGAGCCTGCACATGGCGGACATGGGCGTCTACACCAAGCTGGACCTGCCCGCGCGCTTCGGCGGGGCGAGCCTGCCGCATGTGCGCCTGATCAACCTTACCGAGGAAAAACCCGGCAGCCAGCGCTGGCTCGCCGGGCCGCTGATCGATGCGTTGCGCGACCGGCTCGACAAGGGCGAGCAATCGCTCCTCTTCCTCAACCGCCGTGGCTATGCGCCGCTGACGCTGTGCCGCAATTGCGGGCACCGCTTCAAATGCCCCTCGTGCAGTGCGTGGCTGGTCGAGCACCGCCTCTCCGCGCGGCTCGCCTGCCACCATTGCGGGTTCGAGACGCGGGTGCCTGAGGCCTGCCCCGAATGCGGCGAGAGCGATTGCCTGGTCGCCTGCGGACCGGGGGTGGAGCGGATCGCGGCGGAGGTGGCCGAACTGTTCCCCGAAGCGCGGGTAGTGGTGGCGACCAGCGACACACTCAACACGCCGGACCGCGCAGCCGAGTTCATCGCCATGGCGGAAGGCAAGGCGATCGACATCATCATCGGCACGCAGCTGGTGACCAAGGGCTTTCACTTCCCCGACCTCACGCTGGTGGGGGTGGTCGACGCCGACCTCGGCCTCGAAGGCGGAGACCTGCGCGCGGGCGAGCGCACCTATGCCCAGATCGCGCAGGTCGCGGGGCGGGCGGGGCGCGGCGCCAAGCCCGGCGAGGTGCTGATCCAGACCCGCCACCCCGATGCCCCCGTCATCGCCGCCCTCGCGAACGGCGACCGCGACGCCTTCTACGCCGCCGAAACCGAAGGCCGCCGCGATGCGGGCGCTCCGCCTTTCGGGCGCTGGGCGGCGATCATCTTGTCCTCCGAGGACGAGAAGGAAGCCCGCGAGGCCGCCCAGCGGCTCGGCGATGTGCGACCCCGGCTGGCGGACGTGCAGATCCTCGGCCCCGCCCCCGCCCCGCTGTCGCTGCTGCGCGGGCGCTATCGCTACCGCTTCCTGGTGAACGCCCGGCGCAGCGCCAATCTGCAAGCGATGCTGCGCGACTGGATCGGCGGGGTGAACTTCGCTCCGGGGGTGCGGGTGGGGGTGGATATCGACCCCTACTCCTTCGTCTGACGAAACCAAAAGCGGGCGCAGGGCGTATCCCCTCCCATGACCCGTCCCGTTCTTGTGCCGATCCTCGGCGACCAGCTGTCGCGCAATCTCTCCAGCCTCGATGGTCTCACCCCCGCAAGCACCGTCGTGCTGATGATGGAGGTGTGGGACGAGGCGACCTACGTGAAGCACCACAAGCAGAAGATCGTGCTCATTTTTTCGGCAATGCGCCACTTCGCGGAAGGATTGCGCGCGGAGGGCTGGCAGGTCGATTACGTCACGCTCGATGATCCCGCCAACACCGGCAGCTTCACCGGCGAAGTCGCCCGCGCCGTCGAACGCCACGCCCCGTCCGAGATCCGCGTCACTGAAAGCGGCGAGTGGCGGGTGCACGAAGCGATGTGCGAATGGGAGGGCCGCTTCCCCTGCCCCGTCTCGATCCTCCCCGACACCCGCTTCATCGCCACCCATGCGGAGTTCCGCGCCTTCGCCGAGGGGCGCAAGCATCTCACGATGGAATATTTCTACCGCGAGATGCGGCGCAAGACCGGGCTCCTCATGGAGGGCGACAAGCCGGTGAGCGGCGTTTGGAACCTCGACAGCGAAAACCGCGAGCCGCCCAAGGTGGGGCTCAAGGCGCCCCCCACCCCCAAGTTCGCCCCCGACGAAATGACGCAGGGCGTGATCGCCCTCGTGGCTGAGCGCTTCCCCGATCACTTCGGCGACCTCGAACCTTTCGGCTGGCCGGTGACCCGCGCTCAGGCGCTCGAAGCCGCCGAGGCTTTCTTCGCCCGCCGCCTCGAACTGTTCGGCCCCTACCAGGACGCGATGGTGCACGGGGAGGACGATCTCTACCACTCGATGCTCTCGACCAGCCTCAATATCGGGCTGCTCGATCCGCTCGAACTGTGCCGCGCGGCCGAGGATGCCTACAAATCAGGCAGGGCTCCGCTCAATTCCGTAGAAGGCTTCATCCGCCAGATCATCGGCTGGCGCGAATATGTGCGCGGGTTCTA
>JAIYEK010000186.1 GCA_027487015.1 Erythrobacteraceae bacterium
CCGTGCGGGTGGTCGACCGGGTTCTTCGCAACGCCGCGGGTCAGCGGGCGGACGCCCATCCAACGCTTGCGGCCAGCCTTGGCGAAATTCTGGTTGCCGTTGTCGGGGTTCGACACCGCTCCCACCGTGCCCATGCAATCGGCACGCAGGTAACGCTGCTCGCCCGAATTGAGGCGGACGATGACGAAAGCGCGGTCACGGCCGACAACCTGGACATAGGTCCCGGCCGAACGAGCGATCTGGCCGCCCTTGCCCGGCTTCATCTCGACATTGTGGCAGATCGTGCCGACCGGCATCTGGCCGAGCAGCATCGCGTTGCCCGGCTTGGTGTCGGTCTTTTCGCCCGCGACAACCTGGTCACCGACAGCCAGACGCTGCGGTGCGAGGATGTAGGCCTGTTCGCCGTCTTCGTACTTCACCAGGGCGATGAAGGCGGTGCGGTTGGGGTCATATTCCAGACGCTCGACGGTGGCCGGCATGTCCCACTTGCGACGCTTGAAGTCGATGAAGCGGTACTTCTGCTTGTGACCACCGGCGATCCCGCGCGAGGTGACGTGACCCTTGTTGTTGCGGCCACCGGTCTTGCGCTTGCCTTCGGTCAGCGACTTGACCGGCTTGCCCTTGTAGAGCGCCGACTTGTCGACCAGAATCAGACCGCGGCGAGCGGGACTGGTCGGCTTGTAGTTCTTGAGTGCCATTGTTCGTGTCCTGTCCCTTGGCCTCAGATACCGCTGGTGATGTCGATCATTTCACCCTCGGCGAGGGTGACAATGGCCTTCTTCACATCGGAACGCTGATAGGCCTTGCCCTTCCAGCGCTTGGTCTTGCCCTTCTGGACCAGGGTGTTCACGGCGACGACCTTCTTGTCGTAGATCGCCTCGATCGCTTCCTTGATCTGCGGCTTGGTCGCGTCCTTGGCGACCTTGAAGACCACGGCGTTGTTTTCGGACGCGAGGGTCGACTTCTCGGTGATGTGCGGCGCGATGATCACATCGTAGTGACGCGCGTCGACAGTCTGCTTCTTAGCCATTGAAGCGCGCCTCCAGCTTTTCGACAGCGGCCTTGGTCAGCACCAGCGTGTCGTGGTTGAGGATGTCGTAGACATTGGCACCGATCGCCGGGAGGACGTTGATGCCCGGCAGGTTGCCGGCGGCCTTCTTGAAGCCTGCATCAACCTGCTCGCCGTCGATCACCAGCACCTTGCCGGTGAGCCCGGCCTTGGTGAGGTGGCCCTTGAGCGCCTTGGTCTTGGCGTCGGCCAGCTCGAGGCTGTCGATCACGACGAGGCCGCTCTTGGCCTTGGTCGAGAGCGCCATCTTGAGACCCAGCGCACGGACCTTCTTGTTGAGCGACTGCTCGAACTCGCGCTTGCGTGCACCGTGAGCCTTACCACCGCCGATGAAGATCGGAGCGGCACGGTCGCCGTGACGGGCGGTACCACCACCCTTCTGCTTGCCGAACTTCTTGCCGGTGCGGGCCACGTCCGAACGCTCGCGCGTCGGGCGGGCGGTGCCGCGGCGGTTTTCGAGCTGCCAGGTCACCACGCGGTGAAGGATGTCGGCGCGCGGCTCGATGCCGAACACGTCATCAGACAGTTCGATATCGCCGGCGGCGGCGCCCTCGATGTTCTGAACCTTGATCTTCATGGCTCAGCCTTCCTTGTTTTCTTCGGTGGCCGGCGCGTCGGTTTCGACGGCTTCGGTCACGATGGCTTCTTCGGCCGCGGCTTCGATGACCGAGGGGGTCTCGTCAGCCACGAGGGCCTTCTTCTCGAGAATGGCGCCCGGATACGGCAGACCCTCGGGGGCCTTCAGCTTCACCGCGTCGCGAACGAGCAGCCAGCCGTTCTTCGCGCCTGGGACCGAGCCCTTGACGAAGAGAAGACCGCGCTCGGCGTCGGTGCGGACGATTTCGAGATTCTGCTGGGTGCGCTGACGGTCGCCCATGTGGCCGGCCATCTTCTTGCCCTTGAACACGCGGCCCGGATCCTGACGGTTACCGGTCGAACCATGGGCACGGTGCGAGATCGAGACGCCGTGCGTCGCGCGCATACCGCCGAAGCCCCAGCGCTTCATGGCGCCGGCAAAGCCCTTGCCCTGCGTGTGACCGGTGATGTCGACCATCTGGCCGGCGATGAAATGCTCGGCGCTGATGGTGGCGCCAACCGGGACGAGCGCATCGGCGCTGTCGACACGGAATTCGGCGACCTGCTTCTTCAGACCGACATCGGCCTTGGCGAATTGTTCACGCTGCGGCTTGGCAACGTTCTTGTGCTTGGCTTCGCCCGCGCCGAGCTGGACCGCGAAATAACCATCGCGGTCTTCAGTCCGGTGCGAGACCACCTGGCAATCTTCCAGCGCGAGAACGGTGACGGGCACGTGCCGTCCATCCTCCTGGAAGAGGCGGGTCATCCCGACTTTCTTTGCGATAACGCCGGTGCGCATCGTAAGTTCACTCCTCAACAGAGGCACCCTGCAGACCATCCGCAAGGTGCGTGTGAGACCGCAGATGCGAATGCACCTACGGCCCCGTTCAGCCCATGAATGTCATGCATCGCCCCGTCCGGGCTGAGTGCTTCCGCTGGCCGGAGGGCCGCTGGAAGCGAGACGGGGGACGCAGCCCGGAGAGTTTCTCCGGCGGTATCCACCCTATCGTCAGGCGGAGCGCTCATGGCTCCAACGATAGAGGCCCCCTGCCGAAGCGGGGGGCATTTCGGCTGGCTTAGGCCAGCTTGATCTCGACGTTCACGCCGGCAGCCAGATCGAGCTTCATCAGCGCGTCCACGGTCTGGGCGTTGGGCTGCACGATGTCGAGCAGCCGCTTGTAGGTGCGCACCTCGAACTGCTCGCGCGACTTCTTGTCGACGTGCGGGCCGCGGTTCACAGTGAACTTCTCGATACGCGTCGGCAGGGGAATGGGGCCGCGAATAAGTGCGCCAGTACGGCGGGCCGTATCTGCGATCTCACCAGTGGCCTGGTCGAGAACGCGGTGATCGAACGCCTTGAGGCGAATACGGATATTCTGAGCTTCCATGTCCTACTACCGATGCGAAAGAGCCAAGGAGCA
>JAIYEK010000267.1 GCA_027487015.1 Erythrobacteraceae bacterium
ATCCTCGATCATATCCGCCGCGCCGCAGCTGAGGCATTGCCTTACGTCTATCTCGGATATTGGGTCGAGGGCTCGCCGCGCATGCAATACAAGGTTCGCTATCGCCCGCTCGAGCGCCTCACGCGCGAAGGCTGGCAGCTGATGGAAGAGGGCGAGCAACATCGCCTGATCGCCGCAGCGACAGCGCCGCGCCGGCCACAGGACGAAAGCCTCGCCGGTGCGCGCGGCAAGGATGGCCAGCCTGTCAAGTTCCCCGCGACCTGAGACGCGCGGGCGTCTCTCGCTCCGTCTCGCCATTGCCGCAGGATTGGGTCACACCGCACTGGCGCTGAACGGCGTGCCGGTCGCGGCGGCTGTGGCACAGCCGGTCGCTCAGGAAACCACCGGTGACGAGGATCAGGAAGCTCTCGCTCCTGCGCCCCCGCCAGCACCTGTCGCTGAACCCGAACCCGAACCCGTCCCGGATTCGCTCGACGCGCTGATCCCCGAATCCGCGCTGGCCGATCCGGAAGGCTGGGCCGCGACCGGCGTCGCGAACCCGGTTGCGGTGGAGGAGCTCACCGATCCGCTCGCCGGGGCCCCCGATCCTGCCTTCGACGCCGCTTTTGCCGAAGTGGGCGCTGCCGCCGACGGCGCGCCGCTGCCGGAAGGCGAGGCCGCGCTCGCCGAACTCGCCGTGCCCGATCCCCAGCCGCTGTCGCCCGATCCCGAGCTCGAAGCGCTCGCCGCCATCGCTCCGCCGGTGCTGCCCGACATGCCCGAGCTCGCCGAGACGCGGGTCAACGCCACGCTGGTCCTCGCGTTCCCCGCCGCCGAAGACGCCTTCCCCGAGAAGGACGAATTCATCGGCCGCTTCAAGGAGCTCTCGACCTTGCGCGAGCTCGATGACGGGGTCGAGGCTGCCCCACAGGTCGCTGCTCGCGCGCGCGCCGATGCCGTGCTGCTCGGCGATATCCTGCGCACCTATGGCTATTACAACGGCGAGGTGGTGCGCCAGCTTTCGGGCGGGCGGCGCGCAGGCGAGGGGGCAAGCGAGCCGGCGAGCGAGGAGGCGGCCGAAGCCGCATCGCGCGAGCCGAGCGTGCGCTTCGATATCCTCCCCGGACCGCGTTACCGCTTCGGCGCGATAGATCTCGGCCAGCTCCCCGCGCTTCCCGAGCCCGATGCCAGCCGCTTGATCGAGGCCTTCGGCATCAAGACCGGCGACCCGCTCTATGCCGACCGCATCGTCGAGCGTGAGCTGGAACTGCGCGTCGCGTTGGGCGAAAGCGGCTATCCCTTCGCGGCGGTGCAAGAGCCCCAGCTGCTGATCGATCACGCCCGCGAGGAGGGCGATCTCACCCTCACGGTCGATCCCAAGGGCAAATATGTGTTCGGCGAGGTTGTCAGCAACGACCCGCGTTTCCTTTCGGGCAAGCACCTTGCGCGCATTGCGCGCTTCGATGCGGGCGACACTTTCCAGCAGAGCCTCGAGACGGACCTCAGGCGCGCGATCATCGCCACTGGCCTCGTCTCGAGCGTCACCGTCACCCCGCGCGAGACCCGCGCGCCCACAGGCGACCAGCCGGGCGAGGTCGCGCTCGACGTCGACATGGAGCGCGCGCCCTTGCGCACCATCGCCGGCGCGATCGGTTACGGCACCGAGGACGGCTTCAAGGTCGAGGGGCGCTGGGAGCACCGCAACCTCTTCCCGCCCGAAGGCACATTGCGACTGCGCGGCATCCTCGGCACGCGCGAGATGCTCGGCAGTGTCGGCGTGCGGCGCAACAACTTCCTCGGCCGCGATCAGGTGCTGACCGTGGATCTCTTTGGCAGCGACATCACCACGCAGGCCGTGGACTCGCGCGGGGGCGGGGTGCGTGCGACCTTCGAGAAGGTCTCGAACATCCTGTTCCAGAAGCCGGTCAGCTGGCAGATCGGCGGCGAGCTCATCTACACCGACGAGCGCAACCGCAACGTCCGCACCGCGCCGGGCGTGGTGGTGCCGCGCCAGGCCTATCTGATCGGCGGGCTGTTCGGCAGCGTGACCCTTGATGAAAGCGACGATCTGCTCGACCCGAGCGAGGGCTGGAGGGCTACACTGTTCCTCGCCCCCGAGGCGTCGCGCCAGGGCGGGATGCAGAGCTTCTATCTGCGCGCGCAGGGTGATGCGAGCTACTACCAATCGCTCGGCGATCTGGTGCTGGCGGGCCGCGTGCGCGCGGCGACCATCCAGGGCGCGGGGATCGACGACATCGCCCCCTCGCGCAGGCTCTATGGCGGGGGCGGGGCCTCGGTGCGCGGCTACGGCTTCCAGGGTGTCGGCCCGCGCGATACGCTCGGCAATCCCACCGGCGGGGCCTCGTTGGTCGAATTCTCGCTCGAAGCGCGCGTGGCGACCCCGCTACTGGGCGGTGCGATCGAGGTTGTGCCCTTCATCGACGGCGGCTCGGTGGCGCGCGGATCGACCCCGGATTTCGACGAGATCCGCTTCGGTGCCGGCATCGGCGTCCGCTACAAGACGACCTTCGGCCCGATCCGCGTCGATGTCGCCGCCCCGCTCAACAAGACCGAATTCGACAGCCCGGTGGTGGTCTATGTCAGCCTGGGGCAGGCGTTCTGATGGCGGACGCGGGGGAGATCGGCGGGACGGCACCGCCGCGCGCGCCCTCGGCACGGCGCCGCTGGGGAAGGTGGACGGCTTGGGCGCTCGGGCTGTTGCTCGCGCCCTTCCTGCTCGTCGCGCTGTTCTTTGCGACCCCCATCGGCAAGCGCTTCATCGCCGACCAGATCGCGGCCACCGCCCCCGCCTCGGGCCTGCGCTTTACCATCGGCCGGATCGAGGGCGATATCTATGGGCAGGCGGTGCTGCGGCAGGTGACGGTGAGCGACCCCAAGGGCGCGTTCCTCACCATCCCCGAGGTTGAGCTCGACTGGCGGCCGCTGAACTGGCTGTGGAGTGGGCTCGACATCCGCGAGGTCACCGCGCGGCGCGGGCGGTTGACGCGGCTCCCCGAACTGCTCCCCGGCGATCCCGATGCGCCGTTGCTCCCCGATTTCGATATCCGCATCGACAAGCTGGTGGTCGAGGATCTGGTGATCGCGCGCGGGCTTGCCACGCCGCGCGACGAGCGCGCCAATCTCACCGCCAAGGTCGATATCCGCCAAGGCCGCGCACTGATCGAAGCGGATGCGCGGCTGGGCGCGCAGGACCGCTTCGCGCTGCTGCTCGATGCCGAGCCCGACGGCGACAAGTTCGAGCTTTCGGGCGACGCGCTCGCCCCGGCAGGCGGCGTGCTGGCGGGTCTGGCGAAGCTGGACCGGGGCTATGCCGCAAGGATCGTCGGCGACGGGACGTGGAAACGCTGGCGCGGCGGGGCGGTGGCGCGGGCGATCGGAACCGCGGAGCAGCCGGTGGCCGCTTTCCGCATCACCAACGATGCGGGCCGCTACGGCGTGCTGGGAGAGCTTCGCGCAGGGCTGGGCGATGCGACCCTCCTCGGCCGCGCGCTGGGCGAGACCACCGCGCTCGCCGCCAGTTTCACCCTCGCCGACAGCGTCATCGATGGCCGCGCGACTGCGGTCTCAGCCGGGCTCGACGCGCGGGTCAGCGGGGTCGCCGACCTTGCCGACAAGGTGGTCGATGGGGCGCGGGCGCGGTTGGCGCTGCGCAATCCCGACCTGTTCGGGCAGAGCCTGAGGATCGAGGGGGGCACGCTGGTGGCCGACCTCGCGGGTGATTTCGACGATCTCGGCATCAAGCACGAGATCGCGGTCAGCCGCCTCGTCGCCTCTGGCGTTACCGCGACCGGCCTCGCGCAATCGGGCAGCGCGCGGCTCGAAGGGTCGGTGCTGAGCCTCCCCCTCGCACTCACCACCGAGCGTGTGACGACCGGCATCGCCCAGGCCGATCCGCGGCTGGTCAGAGGCCGGGCGAGTGGCCTGCTCACCTATGATTTTGCGCGAGGAGCGCTCGCTGCCGACCGCACCGCCATCACCTTCCCCGGCCTCGGCGCGCAGCTCTCCTTGCAGGGCGACATTCCCGCCGGTGCCTACGCCATCGCCGGCCCCGTCAATGCCAGCCGCCTGCGGGTCGAGGGCGCGGGCGAGGTGACCGCCAATGCCAAGATCCTCGCCAAGTTCGGCCCTGCCGTGCCGTGGAGCCTGCGCGCCAATCTCGCCGGTGTTCTGAGCCGGATCGGCAATGCCACGGTCGTCAATCTCGCGGGCGAACAGGTGCGCTTCAAGGGCGAGCTTGGGATGGGCGCGGGCCAGCCGATCATCTTCCGCAACACCACCGTCACCGCCCCGCGCCTCACCGCAAAGCTCGATAGCAAGGTCGTGACCGGCGGCGGGGTGACCCGAACCGTGCTCGCCGGGAGCGGGCGGCAGGCGCAATATGGACCCTTCCGCTTCGATGCCGAGATCGCCGCCGATGGCCCCCGCGCGGTGCTGGTGCTCGCCGATCCTTACCCCGCCGCCGGGCTCAAGGACGTGCGCATCGCGCTCGCGCCCAGCAAGGAGGGCTTCGGGCTCGATGTCGAGGGCCAGTCGACGCTCGGCGAATTCGAGGGCGCGCTCGAGCTGTTCCTGCCCGAGAACGCGCCGACGCGGATCGCGATCAACCGGCTCAACGTCTATCGGACCAACGTGACGGGCGAGGTCACGTTGCTCGACGAGGGTGTCTCGGGAGACATGAAGCTCGCGGGCGGAGGCATCGACGGCACGCTCGCCTTCCGGCCGCAGGGCGGCGGCGCAATCGGGTTCGCGGTCGATCTCGCCGCCCGCAATGCCAGCTTCGGCGGGGCGACGCCGATCACCATCGCGCGCGCCGACATCACTGCGACCGGCCGCTATGCCGATGGCAACACCAATGTCGATGCCGACATCACCGCCAGCGGCTTCGAATATGGCGGGCTTTCGCTCGCCAATCTCACCGCCAAGGCGGCCATCACCAACGGGCGGGGCAAGGTCACCGGGCAGGTCTCCGGACGGCGCGCAGATCGCTTCGCGCTCAATTTCGACGCCAATGTCGCCCCGAACCAGATCGCCGCGGCGGCGCGCGGACAATATGGCAATGCCCAGATCACCATGCCGCGCCGCGCGGTGCTGACGGCGCAAGAAGACGGCGGATGGAGCCTCGCGCCGACCCAGATCGGCTTCGGCGGCGGCTTCGGGATCGCCGAGGGAAGTGTCGGCGGCGGCACAACCACATTGAACCTCCAGCTTTCGAAGATGCCGCTGCGCCTGCTCGACCTCTTCGGCGCGGACCTTGGCCTCGGCGGACGGCTGACCGGGATCATCGACTACCGCCAAACCGGGCGCGCGGCCCCGACGGCGCGGGCGCGGGGGCGGATCGAACGCTTCAGCCGCGCGGGGCTCGTGCTGTCATCCAAGCCGGTCAATGTGCTTGCCGTGGTTGACCTGCGCGCCGATCGCCTCACCGCCGCCGCACGCCTGTTCGAGGGCGACGAGCGGCGCGGCGACGTCTCGCTCGCGGTGCTCGGCCTTGCGCCCGATGGCGCGCTTGCTGACCGGGTGATGCGCGGGCGGCTCGGCGCGCGGCTGGCCTTCGACGGCGCGGCCGAGACCCTGTGGCGCCTCGCCGCGGTCGAGGCCTTCGACCTTGCCGGCCCCGTGCGGATCGACGCACGCGCGACCGGCACGCTCGCCGATCCGCGCATCACCGGCACCGTCGCGAGCGACAACCTCACCGTGCAGAGCGCGCTCACCGGCACCCGCATCACCGCGGTCAAGGCGCGAGGGCGGTTTGCCGGATCGCGGCTCGAACTGGCGAGCTTTGCAGGCCAGACCGGCGGCGGCGGCACGGTGACCGGCAGCGGCACGGTCGACTTGGCGCAGATGAGCCGCGCGCGCGGGCCGGTGCTCGACCTGCGCGCGGCGGTGAAGAATGCCCGGCTGCTCGACGCGAACGGGCTCGAAGCGACCATCACCGGCCCCTTGCGGATCGTCTCGAACGGCATCGGCGGCACCATCGCGGGGCGCGTCACGGTCGACCGCGCGCGCTGGGCGCTCGGCAATGCCGCCGAGGACCGCGCGCTGCCGCGCATCGCCACCCGCGAAATCAATGGCGAGGACGGGCGCGCCCGCGCACAGGTCTCGGGCCGAGATGCGGCGTGGCGCTACCTCGTCAACGCCTCGGCACCCGGACGCGTTGCGGTCGAGGGTCTGGGGTTGGAGAGCGAGTGGGGCATCGACATCGCGCTGCGCGGCACGGTCGCCGACCCGCGCATCGGCGGCACCGCGCGGCTGGTGCGCGGTGATTATACCTTTGCGGGCACGCGCTTTGATCTCACCCGCGGGCGGATCCTGTTCGACGTGAACGAGCCGATCAACCCGCGGCTCGATATCCTCGCCGAGACCGCCAAGAACGGCACCAATGTCGATATTGCGATCACCGGCAACGCGCAGGCGCCGAGCATCGCCTTCTCGTCCGATCCCTCGCTGCCCGAGGAGGAGATCCTCGCGCGGCTGCTGTTCGGCGGGTCGGTCACGTCATTGTCGGCGACCGACGCGGTGCAGCTCGCCGCGGCGCTGGCGGCCTTGCAGGGCGGGGGTGGGGGGCTTGACCCGATTGGCTCGCTGCGCCGCACGATCGGGCTCGACCAGCTGCGCATCGTCAGCGCCGACCCGCTGACCGGGCGGCAGACGGGGATCGCGATTGGCAAGAACATCACCCGCTCGATTTATGTCGAGCTGGTCACCGACGGGCGCGGCTACAGCGCCACCCAGGTCGAATACCGCATCACCAGCTGGCTTGCGCTGCTGGGGACGGTTTCGACCATCGGGCGCGATTCGGTGCTGGTGCAGGTGAGTCGCGACTACTGATCCGCGCGCCTCCGGCGCGCGAAATCCTCGCTCATGCGGCCTGAAGGCCGCGTCGCTGCGGGCGGCCGGTCGGCCTTGCGGCGGCTGCGCCGCCGAAGGGCGGCGCTAGCCACTATCGCTGGTGTAGAGTTCCGCTTCCGCCGCGCGCCTTCTGACCAACCCTTGCAACACCCGCCCGCCCGCGCGGGTCCAGCGCGAGAATTCGTGTGCTGCGCCCGCGTAATCGCCTGAAATGTGCCGCTTCGTCAGGGTCGCGGTGCGGATCGCGCCGGTGTTGTAGTGGAAGCTGACCATCGCATCGAACTGGCTCTGTGTGGTGAGCGCAGGTCCGATCGCGGCAGCGACGTCGGCGGCGTAGCGCTCAAGGTCTTCGGCGAGACGGGTATCGCATTGCGCCTGCGTCCAGCAGGTGCCGGGGCCGATCCGCCCGCCGCCGAAGCGGTCTTCGCCGGTCGCACCCCAGCCGATCGTCCACGGCTCGGCCCCGGTGCCGGGATCGGGATAGGCCTCGATCAGCCCGTCGCGGCGCTGGCGCGCACAGCCCTCGAAGCGCTTCACCAGCGCGATTCCGGCCTGGCTGACCTGCCGCGATTCGGGGCGCAGCGCCGTGAGCGGCACCGGGCCGCGCGGCACGGAAGGAAGGCTGGCAAGTCGCCGCATCAACGCGAGCAGCGGGGTCGAGGGCTGGTAGGGCATGGGGCCTCCTGTCGGGCGTGAGGCCCGGCGATTCAGCAGGTTTTGCGCGAGTAGGAAAATGGTTTTGTGCGGACCGCGATGAGGGGTGACAAGAGCTCTTGACTGACAAGAGTTCTTGTCTGTAAAGAGCTCTTGTCAGTCAACGCGGTGATTCGCAATCAACCCACCGCGCGGTCTGCATGCACTTCATCAACTTGCTGTCGGAAGCGAACGTGGAAAACCGTCTGAAACACTACCGAGACGTGAATGGTTGGAGCCAGGGCGAACTCGCCCGCAGGCTCGGTGTCTCGCGGCAGACGATCAACGCGGTCGAGACCGACAAATACGATCCCTCGCTTCCCCTCGCGCTGCGCATGGCGCGCCTGTTCGGGGTGGCGGTGCCGGATCTGTTCATCGATCACTGGGAGCCTGTAGAATGATGACCGAGGAAAAGTCCCCCGCTGGCCGGAGCTGGGTGAAGAAGTTGCTGATCCCGATGCTGATCGGCGGGGTGGCGGGCTATGCGGCGTCGATGGGCGCCTTGCAGTTCATTGATAGCCCCGCAGTCGGGGGCTTGAGCAAATCCGCCACGATCGCTGCGCTGGTGGGGGTGCTCTACGCCGTCATCGGCCTTGGCGTCGCGCTGGGCACGGCGAGCCCCCAGATGGGCGCGCGTTTCCTCAATGTCGAGGATGCCGACGAGCTGCGCGAACAGAAGAAGGTGCTGACCTTGTCGGGCGCGGCGATGGTGCTGTGGGGCGCGGCGCTGATGGCACTTGCCTTCGCCGCCCCCGATGGCCCGCTGTCGCAGGCCGCGGCGCTGACGCTGGCTTTGGGCGGGCTGGTGATCGGCACGGTGATCTCGATCCCCGCCTACCGCATGAGCGACGAGCTGATGCTGGCGGTCAACCTCGAGGCCGGCGCGATCAGCTACGCGATTGTCCTTGTGATCGCGGGCGGCTGGGCGATTTTCGCGCACCTTGGCTTCGCCGCCGCCCTCGCGCCGCTCGATCTGCTCACGCTGTTCTATGTGGTGGTTCTGGTGGCGAGCTTCATTGCCGTCGGCCGTCGCGGGATGCTGAAGCCGCGCTGAGCGACGCGCGCCCCGCGGGGCGCACAAACAAAAGGGGCGCCCGCCGGCTGGCGAGCGCCCCTTTTTTCGTGGCCGTGACTGGCTGTTAGAACTTCCAGCTCGCGGTGCCCCGGACGACCTGCGTATCGGCATCGGTGCGGCCGATGGTCGTGTCGAACGCGATCCCCACCTGCACCGGTCCGGAGCCGAAGTTCGCGCTGATGCCCGCTTCGCCCCAAGTCCGGTCGGCCGTGCCGATCAGGAACGACGCGTTCGGCCCGGTGCCGCCCACGAAGTTCGCGCCCAGCACCTGCGAACCCTGCTCAAGCTCGCGAACCACCTGAGCGGTCGCGTTAAGCTGGACGTTCTTGCCCTGCTTCTGCCAGTCGAACCCGCCGCGCAGCTGCGTGCTCTTGTAGGCTTCACGGTCGAAGCTCAGCGCCAGCGGCCCGCCGGTTTCCTGCGTTTGGCCGAAGTCGATGCTGGCATAGCGCGCCTCGATGCCCGGCGAGATCGTGCCGAGCGAGGTTTCCAGATCGTAGGACACCCCAAGCGCGCCCGAGACCAGCAGGTTGTCCGAGGTCGACTGGAGCGTCTGGATCGCGTTCAGGAAGGTCACCTGGCGCCGCGTGTCGAAGCCGGAGGAGCCCATGCTGAACTGACCATCGACCACCACGCCGCTATCAAAGCCGTGACGCATGTAGAGCGAGGCGGCGTAGGTCTTGTTGCGGACCTCCTGAGCCAGCGGCACGTCGGCATCGATGTCGCTGTAGAAGCCCGAAAGCCCGATCATCGTGCTTTCGCCCGGGTAGAACTCGATCCCGCCGGACAGGTAGTAGCCCGCGTAATCCATCGGATCGAGACGGAACTGGTTGAAGACCTGGGCACCCGGCTGATAGCCCGGAAGACCGGCGCCGTTGCCGACAACGAAGCCGCCCGAGAGGAACACGCCGACATTGTCGGGCAGATCCGCCTCACGCACCTCGGTTTCGCCAGCGCCTTCCTGTGCGCCCATCACCGCGCCGCCGAGCGGCTGCATGGCAGGCGAGAGGCTCATCTGCGCAAGCTCGAGCGGACGCCCGGTGATCGCCACCTTGCCGCCGCTGCGGTCCTTGTCCGCCTCGCGCAGGCGCGCATCGTTGAAGTTCTGCAGCGTGTTGATCGACTGCGCCGCGAGCGAGCGGACCGCCTGCTCGTTGAGCGGAGCGAGCCGCGCGAAGGTGTCACGGATCGTGTCGACCGAGGCGAAGTCGAGCGCGTAGTTGGCGCTCAGCGCGCCGACTGCACGGTTTTGGTCGAACAGCTGCGCATAGGCGACCTGCACCGGATCGGCCGGGTTGATCACCGTGTTGTAGCTCGCCGCGTTGATCTGCAGCAGCACCGCGTTGGGCTGGTAGGTGAACGACTGGCGCAGGATCGGCGAGAGCGTGAGCGGCGAGAAGGCACCGGTCACCCCGCCGGTGGCGGAGACGATGGTGAACTGGCGGCCGAGGCCGTTGACTTGCCCGGTAATGCCCGAGACCGCGACTGTGCCGCCGACATTGGCCGCCCCGGTGACCGCGATCCGGTCCGAGGTGGTGCCTGCGACGTCGATCACCGTCACCGTGCCCGAGGCGAGCACGAGGTTGCCGGTGAAGTTCAGCGTGCCGACCGTACCCATGGTGCCGGGCGAAATCGTGCCGGCGACGCTGGTGGTGAAGGGCGCGATGATCGTGCCGTTGCCTTGCAGCATCCCGGCCAGCAGCGCGAAGTCGCCGACCGAGGAGAGCGTGCCGTTGACGTTCATCGTGCCGCCCGCCTGGGTGACGTCGATCAGCGAGTTGAGCCGCGCGCCGGTGTTGATCGTCAGCCCGGCGGTGTTGCGCACCGTCAGGCGGTCGATCGTGACCGTGCTGCTCAGCGTGGTGGTGCCGGTGTTGCTGAGAGTCACGTCGAAGTAGCGCGGCAGCACGCCCTGAAGGCGGTTGCTGGCGGTGTTGTTCGGCACGAAGTTGGTCGCGCCCGGCAGGCCGTTGGCGATCGTCGGTGCCGGCAGCGGCTGCGCAGCGGCCTGAGCTTCAGGCTGGGCGAGTTCGCGGTCGATCTGCATCGTCGCCGGCTGGTTGGTCGCCGTGCCATCGGGCGCGATGACGGCCGTGCCCATGTTGTTGTCGGCAGTGCCGGTCGGGTTGGAGCCCCCCGAGATGGTCCCGGTTCGCACATCGAGGCATTCATCGAACCCGCCGAGCTGGAAGCAGGTCTGGCCGAACTTGCCGGCGGTCCCGGTGTTCTGCTCACCCGTCACGGTCGGCACGCCGTTGATCGGCTGGCCGTTGGGGCCGAGGATGAAGTAGTTGGGATCGGTCAGCGAGATCCAGCGCGTCGGGTCTTCCCAGTTCCCGTTGCCCGCGTTCGCGCCGACATAGCGATAGGGATTGTTCGCCGCGATCCAGTCCCAGTAGAGATAGAGCGGCTGGTAGAAGCTCACCGTGCCGTAGCCGTTGGCGGGCTGGCCGTTGAAGAAGCGGGTGTAACCGCCCGAAAGCACGCCGAGCACCAGCTGGCGGGTGAAGGCCTGGCTGAGGATCAGCGGGCCGCCCGAATCGCCGCCCGCAGTGGTGCCTTCGTTCGGCAGGGCGTTGTCGCGGAAGGCGTTGAAATCGAACCGGCTGGCGCCGGGAGTGCCGCGCGCCGGATCGTCGAAATCGATGAAATAGAGGTTCTGGATGAGGTTTGCGCTCGCACCGCCGCCGAACAGGAAGCCCTCGAAATCGGCCAGCGAAGCGAGCGCGCCCAGCCAGTTTTCGGCCACGCGGCGGCGGAAGTCGATCGCCTGAGTGCCGCTGGTGCCAGTGCCGTTGCCGCCGTAGCCGGCGAGTGCCACGCGGTAGCCGGTGCCGGTCGCAGCGTTGATCGTTGCGGGGGCCGGAAGCGGCGAGAGCAGGATCGACCAGGTCGGGATGCCTGCCGCCGGGGTATCGAGCGCGGCGATCGCGACGTCGCCGTACAGGAACCCGCGCGACGCCGGTTCGAGCGAGAGCGGGTTGTAGGCGACCGCATCGACGTTGAAGAACGCCTGGGCGGTGTTGGTCTGGAACCGGCCGGCCGCGTTCGGGCCGGTCCCGAGCAGCCAGCGAACCAGTTCGTCAGTCTGCCCGGGTGCGTTGGCGCGCAGATTGGTCTCGAACCCGAAGCCGATCGCGGTGCCGCCCGAGCTGGCGCCATAGGCGGTCGCTGCGCGGGTGTTGACGCAGTGCGCGGCGAACAACACGGTGCGCGGGTTGATGAGCGAGCCGGTGCACAGGCCCACCGCGCCGCCGCCATTGTCGACGATCATCTGCGCGATGCCGGTGATGTTGACCGGATCGCGCGCGGTGGTCGGCGTGCCGGGCAGGGCGATCAGGATGTTGGGATCGATCTCGACCGAATCGGGGCGCACAAACGCCTGCTGCTGGTAGGTGAACACCTCTTGCTGCTGCGCAGCGATCGCGGCCGCATCGGCGAGCAGCCGGGCCGTCTGCTCGCCTTCGTCCGCGTGAGCTTCCGGTGCGATGGGGGCGAGGAAAGCGCCATCAGCAACGGCGAGGTCCTCGGCCTGCGCTGCACTCGTGCCCGCAACCAGACCCAGCATGGCTGCGCCGGTCATCAGCGCCGGGCGAAGCCGGCGGTTCTGCTTGATCATTGTTTCTTACCCCTGTTGATGCGGCCCGCGCTGCGACCGCAAGTGTCACAGCGCGCATGATTTATGACACTAACGGGCCGCTGCCGGAGGGCAAGGGGGCATGAATATTTCGCCCGAACGTGGCCTTCTTGCATCAGCCTGTCATACTTCGACCCGGTGCATCCGCGCAGCCGGCCACCGTCGCTACTGCTCCCACACGTCATGTCTCAGGGCGAATCGCGGCGCACGATGCCGGACGCGGCGAGCCCAAACGAAAGGGGCGGGAGGATCGCTCCTCCCGCCCCGTTTCATGCGGATGAACCGGCTACGCGATTACATCGAGTAGTACATGTCGAACTCGACCGGGCACGGAGTGGTTTCGGTGCGGATCACCTCTTCCCACTTCAGTTCCATATAGGCCTCGATCTGGTCCTTGGTGAACACGTCGCCCTTGAGCAGGAAGTCGTGGTCGGCAGCCAGGCTGTCGAGCGCTTCACGGAGCGAGCCGCACACGGTCGGCACTTCGGCGAGTTCGGCCGGCGGCAGATCGTAGAGGTTCTTGTCCATCGCCTCGCCCGGGTGAATCTTGTTCTCGATCCCGTCGAGCCCGGCCATCAGCAGCGCCGAGTAGCACAGGTAAGGGTTGGCCATCGCGTCGGGGAAACGGAATTCCACGCGCTTAGCCTTCTCGCCCGCACCGTAAGGAATGCGGCACGAGGCCGAACGGTTGCGCGCCGAGTAGGCGAGCAGCACCGGCGCTTCGAAGCCCGGCACCAGACGCTTGTAGCTGTTGGTGGTCGGGTTGGTGAAGGCGTTCAGCGCCTTGGCGTGCTTGATGACGCCGCCGATGAAGTAGAGGCACAT
>JAIYEK010000013.1 GCA_027487015.1 Erythrobacteraceae bacterium
GCCGAGCGGATCGCGGCATTCGTCAAGCTGATACCCGCCACGGGCCGTTCGTTCATCGATACCGGCGCCACGGGTTTGGCAATCGACAATCCCGAACAATACCGTGACGAGGTCATCCGCCACATCGCCCAAGAGGCCACCAAATATGCCAGCATGTTTGGCGCCGGCTACGGGGTCAGCATCGATGGGCTCGACGGTGACCTGTACTGGCAGCAGGCGAGCGAGACCGAAGTGTTCCTCTATATCGATCACAATTTCACGATCAGGCCGAAATAGCGGCTTTGCGCTATTGCAAATCACTCGCAATAAGGTAATGAAGGGAGGCGCTCCCCGCGCAGCCCTATGTGACCGTAAGCGAGGTAAGATGCCCCACCGCAATGCCCCCTCCGCCGCCACCCGTAAGGTCATAGCGGACCTGCTCGCGCCCCCCAGGGTGGAGCGGCTGGGGCCCATCGCGGGTCGCTTCATCCACGCCCTGCGCCTGATCGCGGTGCATGACAGGGTGGGCCGCGATCCCGTGCCCGAAATGGCCGCCCGCCTCGGCAGCGTCGAGGTCGCAGCCAAGGCGCTGATCCTCGCCCAGGCGGTCTCGGCCAGCTGGCCCGAGAACATCGCCGTCTCGCGCTTCTGCTGCCGCCTCCTCAGCCATGACGAAGCGACCATCGGAGCGGTCGTCGATGCGGCGGCGGCGGGCGACCGGCGCGGGTTCGAAGGCGCGCTCGACGGGCTGATCCGCCCCGAGCGCGCGCACCGCTTGTGGGAAGCGGCCCTCGCGCTCGCCGACGCCGAGATCCGCGCCCTCTAGTGCTTGCGGGGCAGGGCAGGGCGCTCTACCGCACGCCGCATGACGACCACGCGCTTTGCCCCTTCGCCCACCGGCCGGTTGCATGTCGGCAACATCCGCACCGCGCTCCACAACTGGATGCTGGCGCGGCAGGCGGGTGGAACCTTCATCCTGCGCATCGACGACACTGACGCCGAGCGGAGCCGCGAAGACTATGTCGACGCGATCCGCGCGGACCTCACCTGGCTGGGCCTGACATGGGACCGCGAGGAACGCCAGTCGGCGCGCCTGAATCGCTACGAGGCGGCGTTCGAAGCGCTGCGGTCGGCGGGGCGCATCTACCCCTGCTTCGAGACCGCGCAGGAACTCGACGTCAAGCGCAAGATCCAGCTCTCGCGCGGCCTTCCGCCTATCTACGACCGCGCCGCGCTCAAGCTGACTGACGCCGAGCGCGCCGCAATCGAAGCCGAGGGCACGCAACCGCACTGGCGCTTCCTCCTCGACCATGCCGAGCCGATCGCGTGGGAAGACGGCATCCGTGGGCTTCAGAAGTTCGACGCATCTCAGCTCTCCGACCCCGTGATTCGCCGCGCCGAGGGATCGTGGCTCTACATGATGCCGAGCGCGGTCGACGATATCGATATGGGCGTAACCCAAGTGCTGCGCGGTGAGGACCATGTGTCCAACACAGCGGTGCAAATCCAGATCTTTACCGCACTCCATGCTGCAGGCTTTGCTGCAACAGAAAGTGCAGCAAAAACGCTCCCCGCCTTTGCCCACGAAGCGCTGCTGGTGGGGCGCGAGGGCAAGCTGTCGAAGCGCCTCGGCTCGCTTGGCTGCGATGCATTCCGTGAGCGCGGCATCGAGCCCGAAGCGATCATCGCGCTGCTCGCGCGGCTCGGCACCTCGCAGCCGGTGGAGCCGATCGCCGACCGCGCGGCGCTGACCGCCAGCTTCGACCTCGCGACATTCGGCCGCGCGCCCGCGAAGTTCGACGAGGAGGATCTCGAGCGGCTCAATGCCGGGATCGTCCACCAACTGGCTTACGAGGCGGTTGCCGTGCGCCTGCCCGAAGGCATGGATGCCGCCGGCTGGCACGCGGTGCGCCCCAACCTCGCGCATATCGGCGAGGCAGCGGAGTGGTGGCGGCTCGTCACCGGGCCGATCACCCAGCCGGAATTCCACGAGGAGGACAAGGCCTTCCTAGCCTCGGCCGCAGCCACGCTAACGTGGGGCGAAGACCCGTGGAACGCGCTCACCGCCGCGCTCAAGGAAGCGACTGGGCGGAAGGGCCGCGCATTGTTCCTGCCGCTGCGGCAGGCGCTCACCGGCATGGACCACGGGCCCGACATGGGCGAATTGCTCCCCCTGATCGGCGAGGCCGAAGCCCGCGCGCGGCTAGCCCAGGCGGCCGAGATCGGCTGACCCCGCGCGTCCGGCTTGTCCGGACTTTGCAACAATCGTGGCCGACAAGCCTGCCTGCTCGCGGCGCCTCGCCGCGCGGGGCAAGCAGGGAGACACGAGGGTGACAGACGCCGTTTCGCGCAGGCAAGTGATGGCCGGGGCCGCAGCAGGCGCCGCGCTGGCGACAGCGCCCGCTATGGCCGCTCCCAGAGAGAGGGGCGAGCGGGCGCTCACCCGGATCGCCTTCGGCTCCTGCGCGCGGCAAGACAAGGACCAGCCGATCTGGGACCGCGTCAATGCATGGGCGCCTGAGCTCTTCATCTTCCTCGGCGACAATATCTACGGCGATACCGAGGACATGGCTCTGCTGCGCGCCAAGTACCAGATGCTCGCCGAGAAGCCCGGCTTTCGCACCCTGCGCCGCAATGCCGAGGTCATCGCCACCTGGGACGATCACGATTTCGGCGTGAACGACGGCGGCAGCGAATATCCGAAGAAGGCCGAGAGCGCGGCCATCTTCCTCGATTTCTGGGGCGTGCCCGCGGGCCATCCCCGGCGCCGCGCCGGAGGGGGCATCTACGGCAGCTACATGTTCGGCCCCGAAGGTCGCCGCGTGCAGGTGATCCTGCCCGACAACCGCACCTTCCGCACGCCGTTACTGGGATATAGCGTCGAGCCCGCGGACAAGGGGCAATATGTCGTCAACCCGGATCCCGCCGCGACCATGCTGGGGCAGGCGCAGTGGGAGTGGCTCGAGGCCGAACTGCGCCGCCCGGCGGATCTACGCATCCTCGCCTCCTCGACCCAGGTCCTGCCCGATGCGCCCGGCTACGA
>JAIYEK010000316.1 GCA_027487015.1 Erythrobacteraceae bacterium
GGGGATCGGGCAGGATGACCCGCTTTTCGGGACGACGACGACGTGACATCTTTTGAATTCCTTCGGAATGCGCCCGGGCCTCCGCCCGGGCTTGCGGCTCCGGCCCGCTCCCCCTCCCGGCCACCCAGATGCTACCCCGTAGGGCGTCCGGGAGGGGGAGCGGTCCGGAGCCGGACCTAAACCCTTACTTCGGACGCTTGGCGCCGTACTTCGAGCGGCTCTGCTTGCGGTCCTTCACGCCCTGCGTGTCGAGCACGCCGCGAAGGACGTGGTAACGCACGCCCGGAAGGTCGCGCACACGCCCGCCGCGGATCAGCACCACCGAGTGCTCCTGCAGGTTGTGGCCTTCGCCGGGAATGTAGGAGATGACCTCGCGCTGGTTGGTCAGGCGCACCTTGGCCACCTTGCGCAGCGCCGAGTTCGGCTTCTTCGGGGTCGTCGTGTAGACGCGGGTGCAGACGCCGCGCTTCTGCGGGTTCTGCTCCATCGCAGGGACCTTGGACTTGGCCTTCTGCGGAACGCGGCCCTTGCGGACCAGCTGGTTGATCGTCGGCATTAAGTTCTCACTTCACCTGATGAGGGTGGAACGGGTGCCGAGCGATGGAGGGAGGAGGATTGCCTTGCGCGAGCCTGTCATCCCGGGCTTGACCCGGGACCCAGCTAACAAGAACGCCCGCAAAGCGGACACTCTCGCCGTCACACAAGCCGAAACGCTCCACCCAGATCGAACGGCCCTTCGGCCACCGGGTTACTTTGACGACTGCCCCTCGTGGGAGAGACGAGACCGCCAATGTTCAGCTCTTTCCGAGAGGCAAGCCCCGCGGAGGATGCGCGCCCTTAGGCGGGTTTGGGCGGGGGGTCAAGGGTGAGACCCACTTCATCTCGCATCCGACGGGGCCACGATATGGCTACCATCATAAATCATTGGACAAACTCCCCTTGCGTTCTTTATACGTTCCATCCGACACGGGGAGAAGATATGATCGCCATAGGGCTCAGGGCTTCGCCTAGCCAAGTTGCGTTCGCCATCGTTGAACGGGGCGCAAACGCTGTCATCAACATCGACTGGATAATAAGCCCGAAGGCTTTCGAAATGCCAGAGGCCCTGAAGTATGTCAGAGGCCACATTCTAGATGTTCTTAGAGAGTATGATGTTAAGCGCGCAGGCGTCAGAATTACTGAGCCCAACTCTCAGCGGATGAGTATAGAGCGCATACAGCTTGAGGGAGTCATACTGGAAACCTTTGCGAGTAGCAGTTTAGACCAGTTTTTCTTTGGCCAGATTTCGACAATCGCGGGAAGATTGGGAATTCCCCGCGCCAACATAAAGCCAATGATTGAGCGAGACGATCACCCCGAAATCGAAGGATGGGACAAATTGCACACCCACCACCGGGAAGCTTTGCTGTGCGCGTTGGCTTGCTAAGGGGGCCCACATGATTCATCCCATAAACATCGCAAATGTAAATTTCCAGAAAATCAGAGAAATAGGTCAAGACGGAAAGAATTCGAGTTGCTTTATCGTTCGCGATCTTCAGCTAGATTCTGAAATCGTCATGAAGGAGGTTTTCAAAAAAAATATTGCCGATGCAACGCAATATTTCGATGAAGCTAGACTTCTTTACGCCTCAAACCACCAAAACGTTGTAGATATTCTCTACGCGTGTGAGGATAATGACAAAATTTACTTAGCCATGCCGTTTTACGAGCGTGGTTCGCTCAAGCAATTGATGACGGAACGATATCTCACCACAAGAGAAATTATCAAATTTGCCTGTCAAGTCTTATCCGGTTTACACAATATTCATTCTAAGGGTCTTATACATTTCGATCTAAAGCCGGACAACGTGTTGTTGAGCTCGAGGGGTGACGCGTTGCTTTCTGATTTCGGTCTGGCGAAGCAAACACAATTAGGCCTCGCGAAGCCCAACAAAGCTTATGTGATATGTGCGGCCCCGGAGTTGGTGACCCCTGACAATATCGATCTTCGCTTTGACATCTATCAGGTGGGGATGCTTTTATACAGGATGTGCTGTGGAGTGGAATCTCATAGAACGCAGCTAGCCCTAAAGGGGATCAATGACGGTCATGCACTTCATGCCGCGATCGTCTCAAAGAACTATCCCGACAGATCGGCTTTTCCGGAACATATACCGGAGGCACTGCGGAAGGTCACTAAGCGGTGTTTAGAGCCAAATCCGGACGATCGGTTCCAGTCAGCCCTCGACGTTGCCAATGCCTTAGCAAAGGTCGATCAATGCCTTGACTGGCTATTCTCAGACCAAGGCAACAAGACGTGGCGACGTCCGTACGATGGCGGTGAGGTAGTGTTTGAGGTCGATGCTGCCGGGACAGGTGATTTTAGAACAATCAAAGCCGGTGCATCGCGTAGGAAGAAAGCACATTGTCGCGAGGGATTACGTCGATCTGATGTTCAGCGCATTCTGCGAGACGAGTCATGACGCGCTTGGTCATCGATCGATCGGCATTCAAAGAACGTGCCATTCGTGCCCCAAAAGGCAAGCGCCAATCTCGCATCTCAGACGCTCGCGTCATGACGAGCTTAAAAAACCTCCCGCTTACGGGCGCAGCGTTGCTTGATTTGTCGAAGTTAGATGACGCAAACAAAAAATAGATGAGCCAGTCTGCGGGTGATCGTGCGCTGTTGGTTTCTTTCATTACTCTTCAAAACATGAAATCTCTACCCGCGGAACAGCATACCACCACACCCACTACGCCACCCTCCCCCCTCCCCGAGTCACCTTCCGTGGCCCTGCCGAGGACCGGTGCGTCCGGATCTGCGCGCTGTTCCACGCGATCGAGGTTGCGCTGCGGGGCCGCCCGCTTGCCACCGGCAGGGTGGGGTTGGCGGAGGTGCGGCCTGTTTGCTCAGGCGCTCGCCATCTTCGTTGGCAGGCTCGCCAAGGTGTCCGCCTCCAGCGCGGCGAAATACTTTGTCATGGCCTCGAACGTCGGCGTGGAGATCTTGACGAAGCTGCGGCGCTTGTCGGTCTCGTCAGCGACACGAGCAACATAGCCGCGCTCTTCAAGCACCCGCAGGTAGCGAAGCGCGGTGGTGTCCGGGACCCCGCTCCCGATCAGCACCGCCGATACCGACAGCCGCTTGCCGCGCAGGGTCGCGCAAAAAATGTCGAGCAGCATCGCCCAGGCCGGGTCGAACAACAGATCACCCTCCAGGAAAGCGGACCGGCGTTCGCGGCTGCGCATGACCACCTCGGCCAGAGCAACCCCTCCGGCCTTTGTCGAGCCCGGCGTTGCGGCACGGATCGCGGGATCGGCGCCCGCGGTGACCGGGCGACTTTGTGCCCTTGCGCCGTGACGAGCGGCAGAACCTTCGTCCTCGGCAACCGGCGGGTGCTGCGCGTTGGCGCACGACGCGCAACCATTGCTGCTGCCCCCGGCTATTGTCGGTCTGGCATGCAGCCGATCCAGCGTTACGCTGATCTGTTCCAGTCTCGTTGCGAGGTTTCCGAGGGCATTTTCCATGCCCCCTGTTTACGCCATTAACGCGTCAGAAACTTGTCACCTACATCGACTACAAACTTATGTTAGGATAAATCTCATTGAAAAGCAGAGGGTCGGCGTCGAGAAGCACAAGAGATTAGGAAACTAACCTAACGAGGGCGAGTCGGGATCATGGCAAGGGAGAGTGCCGATGACCGGATCACAGCCAGGTGGCGAAACAGTAGACCGATTGCTCGCAGCGACCAGCGTAGCTGAGGTGCTCGAGATCATGCATGACGCCTCGGTTGCGATCGGGGGCGACAAATTCAGCTACCACACCGAAGTGATGTTCGAAGGCGTCGCCTCGATCCTTTCGGACGTTTACTCGGCCGGATTTTCCGATGAGTTCAGGGAATACTACATCGATCAAGGCGCCCGGCTGATCGATCCAGGTCCGGACATTACCATGCGCCGCGGCAAGCCGACGACCTGGCACGATGCTCTCAGCAGCCGCAAGCTGAACAAGGCTGAACTCGATTATGTGGCCGAGACGGTGCGTATGGGCATCACGTCGGGCTACGGGTTTCCTTTGTGGGGGCCCAATGGTCACAACGCCTATGTGGCGGTCGGCTTTCCTCCCGGCCAGCCGCTACCTGATCAGGGGACGATAAGCACTCACCAGATGCTGCTGATGAACGGTCATCAGAGAATCTGCGAAATGACAGCGGCAAAGGATGAGCCAACCCTTTCTTCCCGAGAACGCGAGGTTCTGACATGGGCCGGGCGGGGCAAGAGCAACACCGATATTGCGACCATCCTGGCCATCTCGGGCGATACCGTCGCAACCTATATGCGCCGCATATACGCAAAGCTGAACTGTCACGACCGGATCGGAGCGGTGATCAAGGCGATGCGGCTCGGCTTGATCCATATCTAGCCGAGCGCGGAGCCGTCATTCGCGTGTATCCTGTGACAGCAGGACCCCGGGTCACGCACGGGGCGACGAAAAGGAACGGACGCCGCCCTCCCGGCTCCCCGAGTCACCTTCTGTGGCCCTGCCGAGAACCGGCGCGTTCGGCTCTGCCCGCTGTTCCACGCGATCGAGGTTGCGCTGCGGGGCCACCCGCCTGCCACCGGCAGTGCGGGGTTGGACGCGGGGGTTGGTGACTCCTCCTTCTCGTCGTTACGAGCGTAGCGAAGCAATCCATGGACTGCCCTCGCCCAGCCGCACCGGCGGTTCATGGGTTGCCGGGTGGCCCTTGGCCAGCTTCGCTTTCGCTGCGCTCCTCGCAATGACGAAGGAAGGGCGCGATCCGCGATGTTGGGGGCTTCCCGTTTTCCTACTCGCAAAACCTGTGCCAGCCATCCCTCATGACTCAGCGCACCTCCCCCCGCCCCTCCCGCTCCGCCGCCCGCCCCGTCGTCCGCAACAAGCGCAAGATCCCGCGGCAGGCGACCTCTCGCGTGGCGTTCGAGGTCATGCCGCCGGCGCCCGATGATCCGCTGCTCGACTTCATGCCCGTCCCCCATGTCCAGCCGCGCTCGAACACCATCACGCCGGACGTGCAGCGCGCCTTCATCGCGCAGCTGGCCGCAACCGGCATCGTCACGCAGGCCGCGCTCCATGTCGGCAAGAGCATGGAGGCGCTGTACAAGCTGCGTGCACGGCCCGGAGCGGAAGGCTTCCGCGCGGCGTGGGATGCGGCGCTCGACCGGGGGGTGGCGCGGCTCGAGGACACGGCGCTCGCCCGCGCGATCCAGGGCGAGGAGCGGCTGATCCTCCACGGCGGCAAGGTCGTCGCGGCCGAGCGGCGGCATAACGAGGCGCTGGTGATGTTCTTCCTGCGCACCCGCCTCCCCCACCGCTACGACCAGCAGAAGGACATCGGCCCCGACCATCCGGTCTATCGCAAGGTCGAGGCCGCCTATGCGGCAGAGCAGGCGCGGATCGACCGTGATCCGGTGGCTCGGGCCAAGACTCGCAAGAGCCTCGACATCATGTTCGGGCGCTGGTTCAGTGCGCTTGAGCAGATGTGGGAGAGCCGGCTGGCGCTGCTGGGCATCGACCTCGCGGAGCCAGACCTCGCCGCCCGCACCGAGGCGCTGCGTGCCGAAGGGCGCTGGCCACACATCGGGCGGGAGCAGTTCGGGATGACCGTTTACCCCCTGGAGGAGGAGCGGGAGCAGGAGCGGGAGCGGCGCTAGGCGCTCAGATACCCCACCAGCGCGCGCACCTTCTTGCTGCGCCATTGCGGCGCGGGGGCGAGCAGCCAGTAGGCGCGGTTGGCGGGCTCGGGCTCGGTCA
>JAIYEK010000114.1 GCA_027487015.1 Erythrobacteraceae bacterium
GCCCATTGCGAGGGGCCTGCCGAGGCGATTGCGCTCCTCGGGCAGTTCGGCCTCGCCAATGGGGATGCGGTGCTGGTCAAGGGGTCCAACTCGGTGGGGCTCGGCAGGCTGGTGTCACATTTTATCGAGAATGCCCGCGCCTGAGGCGCATCCGGAGGCTCAGGCCCGGCCACGGGCACCAAAGGACGACTGAATGCTCTATCTGCTTGCCGAGTGGCTTGGCTTCGAAGGCATCCTCAATCTGGTGCGCTACCAGAGCTTCCGCGCGGGCGCGACGCTGATGACTGCGCTGGTCATCGGCCTGATCATCGGTCCGCGCTTCATCAACCTCTTGCGGGTGCGACAGGGCAAGGGCCAGCCGATCCGCGAGGACGGCCCGCAATCGCACCTCGCCAAGCGCGGCACGCCGACGATGGGCGGGCTGATGATCCTTGTGGCATTGTCGCTTTCGCTGCTGATCTGGATGGACCTCACCAGCCCCTTCGTGTGGGCGTGCCTTGCGGTGACCATCGGCTTCGGGGTGATCGGCTTCCTCGACGATTATGACAAGGTCACCAAGAACAGCCATGCGGGCGTGTCCGCGCGCGTCCGGCTGCTCGGCGAATTCGTGGTGGCGGGGATCGCGAGTTGGCTGATCGTCAGCCAGATCAACACCAATCTCTACCTCCCCTTCCTCACCGGCGTGAGCATCCCGCTGGGGCCGGCCTATTACGTCTTTGCCGCCTTCGTGATCGTGGGCGCGGGCAATGCGGTGAACCTCACCGACGGCCTCGATGGCCTTGCGATCATGCCCGTGATCATCGCGGCCGGCACCTTCGCGATCATCGCCTATCTGGCGGGCCGCGCGGACTTTTCGACCTATCTCGGCATTCCGCATGTGCCGGGCGCGGGCGAACTTGCGATCTTCTGCGCGGCAATCATGGGCGCGGGGCTGGCCTTCCTGTGGTTCAATGCGCCGCCGGCTGCGGTGTTCATGGGCGACACCGGTTCGCTGGCCTTGGGCGGCGCATTGGGCGCGATCGCGGTCGCATCGCACCACGAAGTCGTGCTCGCCATCGTCGGCGGGCTGTTCGTGCTCGAGGCGGTAAGCGTCATCGTTCAGGTCTTCTGGTTCAAGCGCACCGGCCGCCGCGTCTTCAAGATGGCGCCGATCCACCACCACTTCGAACAGCTCGGCTGGAGCGAGAGCAAGGTGGTGATCCGGTTCTGGATCATCGCCATCGTGCTCGCGCTCATCGGGCTTTCGACGCTGAAGCTCAGATAAGGGGAGGGGCTTGGCCAAGTGATCACCTCCCCCGCCTTCAAGGGTAAGCGCTATGCAGTGCTCGGCCTTGCACGCTCGGGCGCGGCGGCGGCCGAGGCGCTGATCGCGAGCGGGGCGGAGGTGATCGTCTGGGACCGCCAGCCGCATGCGCGCGAGCCCTTCAAGGGCCGCTGCCGGCTGATCGACCCGCTGGAGCTTGATCTCACCGGTTTTGCAGGCGTGGTGGTCTCGCCTGGGGTGCCGCTCAATAACCACCCGATCGGGCCGCATGTGTGGCAATACGGCCTGCCCGTGATCGGCGACATCGAGCTGTTCGCCGCCGCGCGCGCGAGCCTGCCGCCGCACAGGGTCGTCGGCATTACTGGCACCAACGGCAAGTCGACCACCACGGCACTGGTGCACCATATCCTTGCCGAGACGGGCCTGCCGACCGTCATGGGCGGCAATATCGGCGATCCGATCCTCGGCCAGGCGCCGCTCCCTGAAAGCGGGGTCTATGTGCTCGAGCTGTCGAGCTTCCAGATCGACCTCACCTTCACGCTCGATTGCGATATCGCCGCGCTCACCAACATCACGCCCGATCATCTCGATCGCTATGCCGATTTCGCCGCCTATGCCGCGTCCAAGGAGCGCCTGTTCCAGATGCAGGCGACCGGCACCGCGATCATTTGCGACGAGGACGCGCCCACCACCGCCATCGCCGAGGGGCTGGAGACAGCGGGCCGCGTGCCGGTGCGGGTGAAGACCGCCGATCTCGACGCTGCGGGCCTGGCAGACGGGCGCTCGCCCTCGCTTGCGGGCCCGCACAACGCCCAGAACGCCGCCGTCGCGGTCGCGATCTGCCGCCAGCTCGGGCTGGCCGATGCCGAGATCGCCGCGGGTCTTGCCAGCTACCGCGGCCTGCCGCACCGCATGGAGCGCGTGTGCGAGACGGGCGGCGTCACTTACATCAACGACAGCAAGGCGACCAACGCCGCCTCGGCCGCCCCCGCGCTTGCTGCCTTCCCGCCTGACCCTGCGATCAACGCGGGCGCCCCCCGCATCCACTGGATCGTCGGCGGATTGCCAAAGGAGGACGGGCTTGGCGCCTGCGGCGATCACCTTGGCAACATCGCCGCCGCCTACACCGTGGGCGAGGCGGGGCCGATGTTCGCCGACCTCCTCGAGGGGCAAGTGCAGGTCGAACGCTGCGAGCTCATCAGCGAAGCAGTCCGCCGCGCTGCCGAAGCGGCGCGTCCGGGCGACATCGTCTTGCTGAGTCCGGCCTGCGCCTCCTACGACCAGTTCCGCGATTACGAGAAGCGCGGGGTCCATTTCCGCCAGATGGTCGGCGCGATCACTGGCTGCGAGACGTGCGGCGAAACTGGCGGCTCCGGCTCGGACGGGAGCAACCCGGCATGACCGCGCCCGCCTTTTCCTCCTCGCCTGCGCGCGGGCCGGGCGCCTATCTGCCCCCCGTGCCCGTCCGGCGGCAATGGCGCGAAAGCGTGCGCATCTGGTGGCGCGAGATCGACAAGCTGCTGCTGCTGCTGATCTGTCTTCTGATGGCTGTCGGCATCGTCGCGGTCGCCGCCGCATCGCCCGCCAGCGCCGACATGCTCTCGACCGCCAAGAAGCGGGTGCCGGACTTCATGTTCTTCCAGCGCCACATCGTGTTCCAGATGCTGGGTCTGGCGCTGATGATCGGCCTCAGCTTCCTCAACCGCGATCAGGCGCGCAGGCTCGGCATCATGGTCGGCGCGGTGATGCTGGCGCTGTTATTCGTGGTGCCCTTCATCGGCGAGGAGAAGAACGGCGCGCGGCGCTGGATCAATGTCGGCATGAGCTTGCAGCCGTCCGAGTTCCTCAAGCCCGGGTTCGCGATCATCTGCGCGTGGGTCCTCTCGTGGCGGCTGCGCGATCCGGGGTTGCCGGTTATCGCCTTCGTCACCGGCTTCTTCGTGCTGATCGCGGGGCTCTTGATGCTCCAGCCCAACCTTGGCGATGCGATCCTGTTCGGTGGGATCTGGATCGTGATGGTGCTCCTCGCGGGGCTCCCGTGGCAGCGCCTTGCCGCCACGCTTGGCGTCGGTGTCGCGGGCCTCACGCTCGCCTACATGTTCTACGACAATGCCCGCCACCGGATCGACGGGTTTCTGGGCGGCGGCACCGCCTATGATCAGGTCGACCTTGCCCAGCGCACCATCACCGCAGGGGGATGGACCGGCGCTGGCCTGTGGCTCGGCGTGCGCAAGATGAACCTGCCCGAGGCGCACACCGATTACATCTTCTCGGTCATCGGCGAGGAATTCGGGCTGATCACCTGCGGGATCATCGTTTTGCTCTATTGCGGGCTCGTGATGCGCGCGCTGATCCGGCTGCGGGACGAGGACAACCTCTTCGCGCTGCTCGCCGCAGCGGGTCTCGTCACCCAGTTCGGCGGGCAGGCCTTCATCAACATTCTTGTGAACCTCAAGCTGTTCCCCTCGAAGGGGATGACCCTGCCGCTCATTTCCTACGGCGGTTCATCGACACTGGCGGTCTGCTTCACGCTTGGGCTATTGCTGGCGATCACGCGGCGCAATCCGTTCCTCGCGCGCGAGGAACGGTCTTGGCGCGACCTGATCGAACGCAAGGACCAGAGCGCATGACCAGTCCAACCCCCACCGGCGCTTCCCGCCACTATGTGCTGGCCGCAGGCGGCACTGGCGGGCACCTGATCCCCGCCTTTGCGCTCGCGACCGAGCTTCACCAGCGCGGCCATCACGTCGCGCTGATCACCGACGAGCGCGGGGCGAATATCCCCGGCAAGCCCGATTTTCTCCCCGCCCACGTGTTGCCCGCAGGCCGCTTCGGCAAGAATCCGCTGGGCTGGCCCGCGGGCATCCGCGCCGTGCTCGAAGGCCGGGCGATGGCGCTGCGGCTGTTCGACCACTTCCAGCCTTCCGCGATCGTCGGCTTCGGCGGCTATCCGGCGCTCCCCGCACTGCTCGCGGCGACAGCGGTGAAGCTGCCGAGCATCGTGCACGAACAGAACGCGGTGCTGGGCCGCGTCAACCGGCTGCTCGCGGGGCGCGTCAATGCGATCGCGACCTCCTACGACAATGTCGAGCGGCTCAAGCCCAAGCACGCGCACAAGGTCCACCTCGTCGGCAATCCGGTGCGCGCCGAGGTGCTTACGCTGCGCGAACAGGACTTCCCCGCCTTCACCGACGAGAGCCTGCTGCGCATCCTCGTCACCGGCGGCTCGCAGGGCGCGAGCATCCTGTCGCAGGTGGTGCCCGATGGCCTCGCCATGCTTCCCCCGGCGCTGCGCCAGCGCTTGCAGGTCACCCAGCAGTGCCGCGCCGAAGACCTCGAAGCGGTGCGCAAGCGCTATGCCGAGCATGACATTCCCGCCGAACTCGGCACCTATTTCGAGGACATGCACGAGCGGCTGGCGGGCGCGCACCTGTTCATCGGCCGCGCAGGCGCATCGACGATTGCGGAACTGACCGCGGTGGGCCGCCCCGCGATCCTCATCCCGCTCCCCATCGCCACCGACGATCATCAGGCGGCGAACACTCGCGAGATCGTGAAGGCCGGCGGCGCGCGGATGGTGCGGCAGGACGCCTTCCAGCCCAAGGAGCTCGCCAAGCAGATCCAGGCGATGGCGATGCACCCGCAGAGCCTCGCCAACGCCGCGCACTGCGCCTTCAACTGCGGGCGGCCCGATGCGGCGAAGGACTTGGCCGACCTCGTCGAGACCATGAGCGGGATCGATCTGATGGATGTGATCCGCGTCGGCGAGACCAACCCGCGCGCTGCGCAGGCCGCCGCCCGCCCGCAAACCGCGCCGCGCAAGGCCGCGAAAGATAAGGTCGATCAATGAAGGGCGTCGGCACCGATATCGGCATCATCCACTTCGTCGGCATCGGCGGGATCGGCATGTCGGGCATCGCCGAGGTGATGCACAATCTTGGCTACGTAGTGCAGGGCTCGGACATCGCCGAAGGGGCGAGCGTCGAGCGGCTGCGCGGGCGCGGGATCACCGTGCATGTTGGGCACAAGGCCGAGAACGTCGAAGGCGTCGCGGTGGTCGTCACTTCCACTGCCGTGCGCCGCACCAACCCCGAAGTCGCCGCCGCCTTGGAAGCCCGCGTCCCCGTGGTGCGCCGCGCGGAAATGCTCGCCGAGCTGATGCGTTTGAAATCCACCGTCGCGGTGGCGGGCACCCATGGCAAGACCACCACCACCTCGATGATCGCGACGCTGCTCGATGCGGGTGGGATCGACCCCACGGTCATCAACGGCGGGATTATCGAGCAATACGGCTCCAACGCCCGCCTCGGTGACAGCGACTGGATGGTCGTGGAAGCCGACGAAAGCGACGGCAGCTTCCTGCGCCTCGACGGCACCATTGCGGTCGTCACCAATATCGATCCCGAGCACCTCGACCACTACGGCGATTTCGAGGGTGTGAAGCGCGCCTTCGTGGAGTTCATCCACAACGTCCCATTCTACGGCGCGGCGGTGCTGTGCGTCGATCACCCCGTGGTGCAGGCGGTGATCGGCGAGGTGCGCGACCGCAAGGTCGTGACCTACGGCTTCTCGCTCCAGGCCGACATCTGCGGGGTCAACATCGCTTCCGAGGACGGGGGCAACCGCTTTGACGTGATCGTCCGTCAGCGCGGGCTTGAGGATCGCCGGATCGAGGGTGTGCACCTCCCCATGCCGGGCCGCCACAACGTCCAGAACGCATTGGCCGCCATCGCGGTGGCGATCGAGATGGGCTGCTCGGACGAGGTCATCCGCACCGGCTTTGCCCGCTTCGGCGGGGTGCGGCGGCGTTTCACCAAGGTCGGCACGCTCGACCTCGCGGGCGGCAAGGTCACCGTGATCGACGACTACGCCCACCACCCGGTCGAGATCCGCGCCGTGCTCGCCGCCGCGCGCGAGGCTGTCGGCTCCAGCGGGGGCCGGGTCATCGCGGTCGCCCAGCCGCACCGCTATTCGCGGCTAAACGACCTGATGAACGACTTCCAGTCGTGCTTCGACGATGCCGACATCGCCTATGTCGCTCCGGTCTACCCGGCGGGCGAGGAGCCGATCGAGGGCGTCGATCACGCCGCGCTCGTTGCGGGCATGAAGGCGCGCGGACACCGCGCCGCACGCGAGATTGCAGGCGCAGAGGCGCTGGCCGAAACGCTTGCGGGCGAAGTCGCGGCGGGCGACCTCGTGGTGTGCCTCGGCGCGGGCGACATCACCAAGTGGGCCGCGGGCCTCGCCCCGGCGATCACCGCCAAGCGGGGCGCCGCTGCATGAACCAGCCGGGCGACACCGACATCTTTGCCTCTGGCATGGCCCCGACCTGCGCGGTCGAAGGCGCCGTCGCCGCGCCTGTGCCGCTCGACGGCATCCGCGGCAAGCTCACCTGCAAGGCCCCGCTTGCGCCCTACACCTGGTTCAAGACCGGAGGCCCCGCCGACTGGCTGTTCGAGCCTGCCGACATGGACGATCTCAAGGCCTTCCTTGAGCGGCTCGACGGCGAGATCCCGGTGATGGCGCTCGGCCTCGGCTCCAACATGATCGTGCGTGACGGCGGCGTGCCCGGCGTGGTGGTGCGGCTTGGCAAGACTTTCGCGGGCGTCCAGCACACGGGCGAAATGGAACTCACCTGCGGCGGCGGGGCGAGCGGCATTCTGGTTGCCTCCACCGCGCGCGACCTCGGGATTGCGGGGCTGGAATTCCTGCGCGGCATCCCCGGCACGGTCGGCGGCTTCGTGCGCATGAACGGCGGCGCTTATGGCCGCGAGGTGGCCGACGTGCTGCAGGACTGCGCAGTGATCCTGCCCGATGGCAA
>JAIYEK010000015.1 GCA_027487015.1 Erythrobacteraceae bacterium
GTCGCGCTGCTGATCGCGGTGCCGCTGCTCGCCGCGCCGTTCCGCGCGCTGATCGGCCACAAGTCCGACACCCACCGCTCGGTGCTCGGCTGGCGGCGGGTGCCCTATATCTGGTTCGGCTCGCTGATGCAGTTCGGCGGGCTCGCAATCATGCCCTTTGCCCTGCTGCTGCTCGACGAGCCCGACCGCTTCACGATCGGCATGGTCGCCGCGGCGGCGGCTTTCCTTCTCACCGGCATTGGTTTTCACACCACCCAGACCGCAGGCCTCGCGCTGGTCGCCGACCTCGCGCCCGAAGACAAGCGCCCGCGCGCGGTGGCGCTGCATTACGTGATGCTGCTGGTCGGCATGATGTTTTCGGCCTTCGTGATCGGCGGCGTGCTGGCGGATTTCACGAACACCAAGCTGGTCCAGGTGATCCAGGGCTGCGCGGTGCTGACGATCATCCTCAACACCGTCGCGATCTGGAAGCAGGAAGCGCGCAATCCGCAGCTGACCAAGGGCATCCAGCCCGGTGCGCCCACGTTCTCGCAGCTGTGGAACGATTTCGTGAAGAGCGGCCGCAATGCCCGCCTGCTGACCGCGATCGGCATCGGCGCTGCGGGCTTCGCGATGCAGGACGCGCTGCTCGAACCCTATGGCGGCGAGATCCTTGGCCTGTCGGTCGGAGCGACCACCGGGCTGACCGGGGCCTGGGCGCTGGGATCGCTGCTGGGCTTCGTGCTCTCGGGCCGGGCGCTCGCACGCGGGTGGGACCCGCTGCGGCTGGCGGGCGCAGGGCTGGTGATCGGGATTAACGCCTTTCTGGTCGTGCTGTTCGCCGGGCCCTTTGCCGCTCCGCTGATGCTCTATGCCGGATCGCTCGGGATCGGGGTCGGCCTCGGGTTGTTCTCGGTCGGCACGCTGATGGAAGCGATGAACCTTGCCGAGGGCGAGACCGCAGGCCTCGCGCTGGGTGCATGGGGCGCGGTGCAGGCGAGCTGCGCGGGCCTCGGCATCGCGGTCGGCGGGCTCCTTCGCGACGCGGTCGCCGCCATGGTGCAGAGCCACGATGCCGCCGCCAGCTTGGCGATGCGCGCCACCGGCTATGGCACTGTCTACATTCTCGAAATCGCGCTGCTCCTGGCCGGCCTTGCCGCCATCGGGCCCCTTGTGGGCTACCAGCGCCAACCTGCCTCGGGGGAAGGGGATCCCCTCGCGCGGCCGTTCGGACTTGCGGAGTTTCCGACATGATTACCCGTGCCCGCCTGCCTATCCCGTCCCTTTGCCCGGCTTCGCCTCAGCCGGCTTGTTCCATGAGAGGAATGTGAAATGAACGCTGCCTATATCGTCGGCACTTTCGATGTTGCCGAACTCGCCTTCCTGCTGTTCTTCGGCTTTTTCGTCGCGCTGGTCTTCTACCTCAACAAGGAAAGCCGCCGCGAAGGCTACCCGCTCGAGGACGAAGTCACCGGCACGGTCGAGAACGACGGCCGCCTGTTCGACGGCGACAAGAAGAGCTTCCAGCTGCCCAACGGTCGCGGCACATATGTGCCCGAAGACGTTGCCCGCGATGACGTGAACGTCCCCGCGGTCCAGGCCTTCCGCGCCGGCGGCGCTCCGTGGGTCCCGACCGGCGATGCCATGGCCGACGGCATGGGCCCGGCCGCCTTCGCCAACCGCGCCAAGTATCCCGATCTCACCTTCGACGGGAAGCCGCGCATCGTGCCGATCGCTCAGAGCCACGAGCTGGTGATCGCGCCCAATGATCCGCAGCTCGTCGGCTACCCCGTGGTCGCCGCCGACGGCGTCACTGTCGGCACGGTGACCGACATCTGGGTCGACCAGGCCGAACACATGGTCCGCTATCTCGAAGTCGAGACCACCGGCGGCAAGAAGGTGCTCGCACCGATGGCGGTCGCGGTGGTGCACGGCAACAGCCTGCTGGCCGCAATCCTGCCGACCACCAGCGACGAGAAGAAGTTCGTCGAGATCGACGCGATCACCGCTGCGCAATTCGACGGCGTGCCCGCGCTCGAGACCGCCGGCACCATCACCCGCTACGAGGAAGACCGCATCCAGGCATACTTCGGCGGGGGCTACATGTATGCGACACCGGAAAGGTCGGAAGCATGGATCTGATGACCAAAGCGGACGTGACAGCAGCACCGGAGGCAGTGGCGGAAACGCCGCTGCCCACCGGCGGCTTCGATCACGCCGCGCTCGAGAATGAGGGCCCCAAGGCCTTCGGTGACCGGATGGGCACGCCGCAGCCCGACGAGCGGGTCCTGTGGAAGGGCCGCCCCCAGCTGGGCCTGCTCGCCCGCACCGCGTTCCATGCCCGCACTGCGGGTGGCTACATGGCCGCGTTGGTGGTGATTGCGCTCGTGACGGGCCGGAACGATGCCGCCATCGTCGCTGCGCTGCTCGGCGTGGCGCTTGCCGCGATCCTCACCCTGCTCGCCTGGGCGAGCGCTCGCTCGACGCTCTACATCCTCACCGACCAGCGCCTCATCATGCGCATCGGCATCGCGATCGAGACGCGGGTGAATATTCCGCTGAAGCAGATCACCGCCGCGAATCTCGCGGTCCGGACCAAGGACGGCCACGGCGATATCGCCTTCGAACTTGCCGGCGAACGCCTGCTCGGCACGCTGCTGCTGTGGCCGCATGTCCGCCCCTTCCGCTATGCCCGGCCCGAGCCGATGCTGCGCGCCGTGCCCAATGCGGCCGCGCTCGCGCAGATGATCGCCGAGGCCCGCGCCCAGTTCGGCGCGATCGAGCGCAATTTGAGCGAGATCAAGGATGCAGCCCCGGCCAACGCGCACACCGCAGGCCAGGCAGCAAGCCTGCCGCAGCGTCTTGCCCCGGTGATCCGCCGCGGCGAGCCGGGACTTGAGGGAGCCCCCGCATGATCGTTCGCGAATACGAGAAGGACGAGATCACCGTCCACAAGGTGCCGCTGATGCTGATGGGCGGGATCGTCGCGATCTCGCTGGCGCTGACCGCCTCGGTCACGCTGGGCTTCGTCCCCAAGCAATCGGTGCCCTCGGAAGCGCGCGCCGCTGCCGGGATCACCGCCGCACAGGTGCGCACGCTCCGGTTCTTTGACGAGCCCGACGGCAGCGTCCGGATCGAGGACGGCGCGACCGGCGAGTTTCTCGCCCGTCACGGCGTCGGTGAAGGCGGCTTCATCCGCGCCACCGTGCGCAGCCTTGTCCACCAGCGCCGCATCCGCGGGCTCGGGCCCGAGGTCGCCTTCACGCTCACCGAATGGCAGAACGGCAACCTGACGCTCGCCGATCCGGCGACGGGGCGCTCGGTCGAGGTCAGCTCCTTCGGGCCGGATAACCGCGCGGTCTACCAGAACCTGCTGCCGGCCAAGGGGGCGACCCGCTGATGGCGCTTGCCTTCCTCACTGCGACAAGCTTCGAAACGCCCTGCACCATCACGGTCGAGCAGAGCTCCGAGCACTTCCACGCCCATGTCGAACTGGACGACGACATCGCGATGGAGCCGGGCGACAAGGTGCGGGTCCACGGTGCGCCGATCTCGATCCCCTTCGGCAGCCGCGAAGTGTTCGCTCGCCGCGCCACGGTGACGCGCGCCAGCCCGCTGATGCGCGGCCTCACCAAGATTGCCGCCTATTTCGATCTGGCCGAACTCTACGAAGTCAGCTTCAACGCCGGGAGGATCAAATGAACGCCTACAAGCCGATGACCAGCGAAGAGGCGATGGCGATCGCGACGCAGGACACAATGCTGACCCCGCGTTTCTACACCACCGATTACGACGCGCTCGACGCGATCGACGTCAGCCCTGTGCGCGCCGAGTGGGACCAGCTGATTGCCGACATGGTGGGCGATCCCAACAAGCTCCATTTCAAGCATTCCGACCGCTTCAAGGGCGTGATCGAGGGGCTGGAGCCTTCGCTCCGGCAGGAATTCACCGATTTCCTCGTGAGCTCGATGACATCCGAGTTTTCGGGCTGCGTGCTCTATGCCGAGATCGCCCGGCGCACCAAGAACCCGGACGTGAAGCAGCTCTTCCGCCTGCTGGCGCGCGACGAGAGCCGCCATGCCGGCTTCATCAATGAAAGCCTCAAGGATGCCGGTATCGGCGTCGACCTTGGCTATCTGACGAAAACCAAGAAATACACCTACTTCAAACCGAAGTTCATCTTCTACGCGGTGTATCTGTCGGAGAAGATCGGCTACGCGCGCTACATCACGATTTTCCGGCACCTCGCGAGGAACCCGCAGCACAAGTTCCACCCGATCTTCGACTGGTTCGAGGAGTGGTGCAACGACGAGTTCCGCCACGGCGAGGCCTTCGCCATGCTGCTGCGCTCGGACCCCAAACTGCTTGAGGGCGCCAATAAGCTGTGGGTGCGCTTCTTCCTGCTCTCGGTCTACGCGACCATGTATGTCCGCGATCACAACCGGCCGGTGTTCCACGCGGCGCTGGGCGTCGATCCGACCGAGTATGATTACAAGGTCTTCGCGATCACCAACCAGATCGCCCGCCAGGTCTTCCCGGTCGAGCTCGACATCGACAGCCCCGCCTTCCGCCGCCAGATGGAAAAGCTGCGCCTCGCAGCTGAGCGGATCGAAGAAGGCAAGGCGCGCGGCGGGATCGGCGGCATGCTGACCCGCGCGAGCGGCACGCTCGGCGCAGGCCTCGCCTTTGCCCGCATGTATCTGCAGCGGCCCAAGTCCAACGCCCTCCCCCGCTCGATCCGTTTGCAACCGGCATGGTGAGCTGGAGCGGCCATGTTGTTCCGTTCATCGTGACGGTGGCGATCTGGTTTGTCGCGACCGGGCTGATTGCCTGGGCGGACAACCGTGAGCGCGCCACCTTCTCTCGGAGCCTGCTGGTCGGCAGCATCGCCGGGATTGCCGGGCTGCTGGTGATCCTGCTCTCTTCGCTCTCGACCCAGGTCTGGGCGGTGTACCTGTCCTTCATCGGCGCGCTGATGGTGTGGGGGTGGCACGAGCTCTCCTTCCTCACCGGCGCCTCGGCCGGCCCGCGCCGCGGTCCTGCGGACCCGGGGCTTACCGGCCTCGCCCGCTTCCGACAGGCCGCCGCGACGGTGATGCACCACGAGGTCGCCCTCGCGGTGACGGCGCTGCTGCTGATCTCGCTTTCGTGGAACGCCCCCAACCAGATCGGCGCGACGGTGTTCGTGCTGATGTTCGCGATGCGGCTGATCTCGAAGATCAACCTCTTCGTCGGCGTGCCCAACAGCACCTCTGAGATGCTCCCCGACCAGCTTGCCTACCTCAAGACCTATTTCGGCCCCTGCCGGCCGACGGTCCTGCTGGCCGGCTCGATCGTCGCAATTGCCGGGGCGACCACATGGTTCGCCGGCCTCGCACTCGCCGCCCCTGTGGGTAGCGCCGAGATGGTCGGCGCGAGCCTGCTCACCACGCTCGCCCTGCTGGGCGTGCTCGAACACCTGTTTCTCGCCCTGCCGTTCCGTGACGGAATGCTGTGGGGCTGGGCCTATCCGCAGCGGAAGGCCGCGGATCCAGCAAGACTGAAAGCAAGACAATGACGACAGAGGGAAACCGCATGGACTTCGAAGCCTTTTTCGCCGGCGAACTCGACACGGTGCGCGCCGATGGCCGCTACCGGGTGTTCACCGACATCAAGCGCCACCGCGGCCGCTTCCCGCACGCGACCCGCTTCGTCGAGAACGAAACGCAGGCCGTGACCGTGTGGTGCTCGAACGACTATCTCGGCATGGGCCAGCACCCCGCGGTGCTCGAAGCGATGCACACCTGCCTTGACGAATGCGGCGCGGGCGCAGGGGGCACACGCAACATCTCGGGCACCAACCACTACCATGTGGAACTGGAAGCCGAACTCGCCGACCTCCACGGCAAGGAAGCCGCGCTGCTGTTCACTTCGGGCTATGTTTCGAACTGGGCGGGTCTCGGCACGCTTGCGTCGAAGATCCCGGGCTGCGTCGTGTTCTCGGATGCGCTCAACCACGCCTCGATGATCGAGGGCATCCGTCACAGCCGCGCGCCCTACAAGGTGTGGCGCCACAATGACGCCGCGCACCTCGACGAGCTGCTCTCGATGTACGGCCCCGAAGTGCCCAAGCTGGTCGCCTTCGAGAGCGTCTACTCGATGGACGGCGACATCGCCCCCATCGCCGACATCCTCGACGTCTGCGAAAAGCACGGCGCGATGAGCTATATCGATGAAGTCCACGCGGTCGGCCTCTACGGCCCGCGCGGCGGCGGGATTGCCGAACGCGAAGGGCTGATGGACCGCATCACCGTGATCGAAGGCACGCTCGGCAAGGCCTTCGGCGTGATGGGCGGTTACATCGCCGCGTCCGCCAACCTCGTCGATTTCGTGCGCTCCTTCGCGAGCGGCTTCATCTTCTCGACCGCCCTGCCCCCCGCCGTCGCGGCCGGCGCTGCGGCGAGCATCCGGCACCTTAAGCAGAGCAGCGCCGAGCGCGAGCTTCAGCAGAAGCGCGTCGCGCAGGTCCGCCGGGCGCTCGACATCATGGGCATCCCGCACCTCGACAACCCGAGCCACATCATCCCGGTGATGGTTGGCGACGCCAAGAAGTGCAAGATGATCAGCGACTGGCTGATGGACAACCACGGCATCTATGTGCAGCCGATCAACTATCCCACAGTGCCCGTCGGCACCGAGCGGCTGCGCGTCACGCCCTCGCCCGTGCATTCGGATGGCGACATCGACCGGCTGATCAAGGCGCTCTCCGAGATCTGGTCGCATTGCGAACTCGCCCGGATGGAACAGGCCGCCTGAGGCACCTTTCCCACTGACAGCAAAACCGGCTCTCCCTTGGACGGGAGTGAGGGCGGACGCCTTTGGGGAAGGCGGCCGCCCTCTTTGCATTTGGGGGGACGCGCATCATCCAGCGATGCGACAATGCTGCGTCTCTCCAAAAATCGGCGACCCTATGGAGAAGCCCCCGCGTGGCAACTCTCGGGACCCGACGAGGTCGGACGAAGTGGCAGCTGATAGGTGGCGCCTAGAGGCGAGATAGACGGCAGCCGTGAAATCTGGTGAAGTGTGCCATGCGCTATTTCGTGGACGCCGAGTTCAATGGGTTTGGAGGCGGACTAGTCTCGCTTGCTGCCGTACCTGAAGACTGCACAGCACCTCCGTTCTACGAAGCCATTGAGTGTCCAGATCCGTCCGACTGGGTTGCTGAACACGTCCTTCCGGTGTTGCAAACTAAAGTTCGGCAACGCGCCGAAGTCGCTCGCCTGTTTAGCGAATTTCTCGAAGACGATCCCATGCCGGTCTTGGTTGCCGACTGGCCGGAGGATATCGCTCACGTGGCAGCCCTGCTCACGGACGGGAAAGGCAGGCGCTTTCTGCAGGCCGAAGTGACGTTTACGGTTCTGCGACAGTCGGATTTCTCGACCGACAGGGTCAGCACAGTCCCGCACAACGCCTATTATGACGCTCTGGCCCTCCGCAATTGGGTTCTTGCGCAGGAAAACGCCTGACGTCTGCTTCGGGGGCACTTGCGGACGCGCCTCCTTCGTCATCCCAGCGGAAGCTGGGACCCAGAGCGGCAAGCACAGGTCGTTGAGGCCCTAGGCCCCAGCATTCGCTGGGGTGACGGGGGGGGGGGGGTCACAATGGAGTTGCCCCTCACTTCATCGGAATAAACCGCACCGCGACGCCTCCCGAGGCCGCCAGATGCACTGCGAAGGTTTCGCCGCCGGTCACCACCTTCTCCTCGATCACGATGTCATAGGGGTTGTAGTCCCAATGCGCGTGCGGCCCGTCACGGTAGATTTGGGCGCGGTATTTCTTGCCCGGCTCGAGGAAGATCAGCGGCAGCGACAGATCGCGCGGGCTCTCGTCGGTCACCGCGCCGAGGAACCATTCCTTGGACTTGCGCCCCTGCCGCGCCATCGCAACGAATTGCCCGACTTCGCCTTGAAGCGCGATCGACTGCTCCCAGTCGGCCTCCACGTCCTTGATGAACTGGAAGGCGTCTAGGCGCTTCTCGTAGTTCTCCGGCAGATCGGCTGCCATCTGGAGCGGCGAGTAGATCGTCACATAGGTCGCCAGCTGCTTGGCGAGCGTCGTCTGCGGGCGGTTCTTGGGATCGCCGCGCGTCATGTCGGAGCGGACGGGCGCGCGCTCGTTGGGGCGCAGGTCGAAGATGCCCGGGGTGTAGTCGAAGGGCCCGGCCAGCAGCGCGGTGAAGGCCAGCATCGGCTCGTGGCTCGGCGGATTGGGCGGCGAGCCCCAGGCATTGAACTCCATACCCCGCGCGCCTTCGCGGCTCATCCAGTTGGGGTAGGTGCGGCGGAGGCCCGTGTCCTTGACCGGTTCGTGCGTGTCCATCGCGATCCCGCGTTCGGCCGCGGCCTTGATCACCGTCATGTGGTGGTCGATCATCCGCTGGCTGTCGTAATATTCGTAGTGGCGGATGCCCTTGTCATCCACCCACACCGCATCGCCCGCGTCCGAGACGTAGCCGGTCTTCACGTAGCGCGCGCCCACCTTGCGGACCAGATCAAGCCCCGCTTCAATCTGCTTTTCGTAGTTGGTGAGGTTGGCCGAAGTCTCGTGGTGGACGATCAGGCTGACGCCCTTGGAGAGGGCGTATTTGCTGAGGCCCTCGATATCGTAATCGGGATAGGCCTCGGTGAAGCTGAACAGGTCGCCATTGTTGAACCAGTCGCCGTCCCAGCCCTTGTTCCAGCCTTCAACGAGGACGCCCGAAAAGCCGTGCTTGGCGGCGAAGTCGATATAGCGGCGGGTCTCTTCGGTGGTGGCGCCGTGGTACTTGTTGCTCGCCCAGGTGCGGTCATTGATATGCATTGCCCACCAGATGCCGACATATTTGCCGGGCTTGGCGTAGGGGACATCGCCGAGCTTATTGGGCTCGTTCAAGTTGAGGATGATGTCGGAGTTGATCAGGCCGACCGCAGTGGGCGCGATCTGGATGGTGCGCCAGGGGGAGCGGAACGGAGCCTTGGTCTTCACCTTCGGCCCGCCCGCCCAGTTGCGCAGGTTCGCCTGGAAGTTGCCGGGGCGCAGCTGATCCAATGACATTGCGGAATAGTCGATCAGCGCCGCTTCGTGGATCGCCATGTACTTGCCGCTGACGGTGCGGAAGGTCGAAGGCGTGTGCGCATCGTCGACCTCGCCCGCAGAGGCGACGCGGTAGATATATTCGTTGCGGTTGAACTCGTCCGACGGAGTGTACCACATGGTGGTCTTGTCGCCGACGCCGAACTGGGTGAGCTCCTCGACGATGGCGATATCGCCTTCGAGCGCGGGCTGGGCCACAAGCTCGTAGCGGAAGCCGATGCCGGTATCGAAGGCGCGGAAGCGCACGGTCATGGTGCGCGCGGGGCCTTCGCTGGCCTTGAAGGTAACCGCGAGCTCGTTGTGCTGATCGCGCACCAGGCGGCGCTCGCCCCAGGGCTGCTCCCACGTGGTGTCGCTGCTTGCGCGGGTCTGTCCGGCGATCGCGAGCCCGCGCTCGAACCCGTGGTGCTCGGCGAAGAGCATGCCGAGGAGCGAGGGAGCGATCACCTGCTCGCCGTCATGGGCGACCGCATAGGTCGCACGGCCGCCATCGTCGCTGACAGTGACGGTGATCCGGCCATCGGGCGAGGCGAGCGTGAGGCTCTCGGCATAGGCAGGCGCGGCCGCCCAAGCGATGGCGGCCATCGGCACGAGGGATTTCCAATGCTTCGTCATGCGTCTCTCCCGCGCCTTGGCGGCGCCTCACTTGGTCTCGGTGTAGATGCGGTAGCCCCATGCGGGCAGATCGAGCGTCTCGCCGCCCGCGAACAATGCGGGCGCGCCGGTCAGAGCGTCGGTGTAGCTGCCGTGGTGGCGCGCTTGGCTGAAGGTGATGGTGTGCGGCCGGGGCGAGAGGTTGAAGACGGCGAACACTCGCCCGCCCTTGTCGCCCCGGGTGAAGGCATAGACGTCGGCGCTCTGGCTGCTCGGCACCTCGACCATCGCCGCCCCGAAGCGTCCGTTGTGGAGCGCGGGCGTGCGGGTCTTCAGCGCGATGAGCGTCTCGAACAGGCCGGTCAGCCTGCCGTCCTTCCACACGATCGGATCGCGTTCGAAGAATTCGAGCTTGCGGTCGTTGTCGGCCTCCTGCCCGTTGTAGATCAGCGGTAGGCCAGTGCCCACGAATGAGAGCGCAATCGCCGCCTCGTAGGCCGGGCCGTAGATTTCCGCTGCGGGCCTGTCCCACGAATTCTGGTCGTGGTTTTCGGTGTAGACCATGCGCATCGCGGACGTCGGCCAGGTTTCGCTCTGGTCGTTGTAATAGCCGCGGATCGGCCCTGCGCCCTCGCCGCTCGCGACCAGCTTTTGCAGCGCCTCCTTCCACTTCCACGCATAGGTCGCATCGAAGGCGCGGGTGTGCAGATCGCGCTGCTCCCATTCGGCGAGCATGAAGACCGGTTTTATGGACTCCAGCTCCGCCCGCGCGGTCTCCCAGAAGTCGGTGGGCACGAAGCCCGCGACATCGCAGCGGAACCCGTCGATCCCGTATTCGCGCACCCAGAAGGCGAGGCTCTCAGTCATATATTGGCGAAGGCCGGGCTGCGAGTAATCGAAGTCCGCCACGTCGGTCCAGTCGGTGCCCGCGGGCGACATCATCGCGCCTTCGGGGGTGCGGGTGTACCACTCGGGGTGGCTGATCGTCAGCGGGTTGTCATAGGCCGAATGGTTGGCGACCCAGTCGAGGATCAACTTCAGCCCCAGCCGGTGCGCTTCGTCGACGAAGGCGCGGAACTCGGCCTCGGTGCCCAGCTCCGGGTTGACCGCGCGGTAATCGCGCACGGCATAGGGGCTGCCTAATGTGCCCTTGCGGTTGACCTCGCCGATGGGGTGGACCGGCATCAGCCAGATGATGTCGACGCCCATTGTGGCAAGGCGCGGCAGTTGCTTCTGCGCGGCCTTGAAGGTGCCCTCGGGGGTGAACTGGCGGGTGTTCATCTGGTAGAGCACCGCGTCGCGGGTCCACGCGGCGTTCTCGATCTCGACCACGTCGCGGGGGGTATAGTCGGGCTCTCTAGCCAGCGCGGGTGTGGCGATCAGCGCGCCCGCCAGCAGGGCAATCGCCAGCCGCATCACGCCTGCTCCGCCTTCAGTTGCGGCACGCCCGCGCCCTCGCCATCTGCCACGAAGAAGGTCGCGAGCGCCGCCAACACCATGCTCACCGCCGAGATCGCCATCGCCCAGATCGGGTGGCCGCCGAACAGGTTGGTCACGAGAAAGCCGAGCAGCGTCGAGGCGAGCAGCTGCGGCACGACGATGAAGATGTTGAACACCCCCATGTAAATGCCCATCTTTTCCTGCGGCACGCAGCCGGCAAGGATCGCATAGGGCATCGACACGATTGAGGCCCAGGCGATGCCGATGCCGATCTGCGGGATCCACAGCAGCGCCGGATCGCGCACCAGCAGCACCGCAGCAAAGCCCGCCGCGCCGGCGATCAGGTTGAAGGCATGGAGGCGGCAGCGGTCGATCTTTGCCGCGATCATTACGAAGCCCAGCGCCGCGGCAGCAGCAAGGCCGTTCCTGACCGAGCCCATCAGGCTCCACCAGTCGGCGCCGTTCTGGTAGGCGGCGCTCGCCGCATCGCTCGCGCCGAAGTGGTATTCGGTCACGCCCGGCGTGCCGTAGATCCACAGTCCGAACATCCCGAACCAGCTAAAGAACTGCACCACGGCGAGCTGGCGCATGGTGCGGGGCATGGCGAAGAGGTCGGTGACGACTTCCATGAAGCCGCTTTCCTCGCGCCCCTGCCCGCGCAAGCTCCCCGCGATCAGCTGCACCACTCCGAAGCCCGCGACCAGCGCTGCCAGCACATAAATGTCCTTGGCGATCTCGATCGTGCCCAGCATCGCCGCGCCCGCCTCGCTGCGCGCAAAGGCGACCAGCGCAGCGATCACCAGTCCCCCGATAACCCACAGCATCCCGCCGCGGGAGAACTGCGCCGCGCTGCGGGGAGCGGCGCCTGCGGTCTGGCGCGGGGTATCGGCCCGCGCGGCCTCGAACCGGGCGAGCTCTTCGGGCGAGTATTCCTTCGTCGTGAACACCGTCCACGACACCGCCGCCAGCAGCGCCGCGCCGCCGATGTAGAAGGACCATTGCACCGTCTGAGGGATCATCCCCTCGGGCGCTACGTTGCTCATCCCCAGCCAGTTGGTCATCACCCACGGCAGCGCGCCCGCGATCACCGCGCCCGCGCCGATGAAGAAGCTCTGCATCGCGTAGCCCATGGTGCGCTGCTTGTCGGGGAGGTTGTCGCCGACAAAGGCGCGGAAAGGCTCCATCGTGATGTTGAGCGAGGCGTCCATCACCCACAGCATCCCCGCCGCCACCCATAAGGCGGGGGCATTTGGCATGACGAACAGCGCAAGGCTCGCCAGCAAGGCACCGATGAGGAAGTAGGGACGGCGGCGCCCGAAGCGCGGGCTCCATGTCTTGTCGGACAGGTGGCCGATAATGGGCTGGACGATCAGCCCCGTCATCGGCGCGGCGATCCACAGGATGGCAAGCTCGCCGACATCGGCGCCCAAAGTCTGGAAAATGCGGCTGACATTGCCGTTCTGGAGCTCGAACCCGATCTGGATCCCGAGGAATCCGAAACTCATGTTCCAGATCTGGCCCGCGTTGAGCGCAGGCTTGTGGCCGACATGCGTCATGGTCGCTTTCATCCCTCTCCCGCCGCGCAGGCCCTTGCGGGCGTGACGCGGCCCGGCCTTTTCGCCTATGCTTGCCGTCTCTGGTGTCCGGTCAAGCGGCATGACGTGGCCGAAGCCTAGTCTGGACGGCCTGCAAAAATTTGCAAGAAACTTTGCGGCTCGGGACAGGAAAATTCCGCTACTCGCCGCCGACGTCGCGAGTTTGTCGAAGGATTTTCACAGCTTGATGCCACCGGAGGGCGCTCCGAAAGCCCCTCACAAAGATTTGCAAAAACTTTCCCAAGCTGTCACAACCTGTGCCGGAGGGAGTTGGAATATGAGGCGAATCTTCGCGAGGCTTGCGGCTGTGCTATGTGCAGGCACCGCCTTGGCGGGTGCGCCGCTCGCGGCCGAGACGCCCCCTGCACCAACACCCCCGATCGCCGAGCGCGGGCTCGAGGACGAGATCATCTACTTCGTCCTCCCCGATCGCTTCGCCAATGGCGATCCGTCGAACGACAAGGGCGGTCTCAAGGGCGGGCCGTTCCAGCACGGCTTCGACCCCACTCACAAGGGCTTCTACCACGGCGGCGACCTCAAGGGGCTGACGGCGAAGCTCGATTACATTCAGGGCATGGGCGTCACCGCGATCTGGTTCGCGCCGATCTTCAAGAACAAGCCGGTGCAGGGCATGCCCGGACAGGAGAGCGCGGGCTATCACGGCTATTGGGTGACCGACTTCACCCAGGTCGATCCGCATTTCGGCACCAATGCCGATTTCAAGGCCTTCGTCGACGCTGCCCATGCGCGGGGGATGAAGGTCTATATGGACATCATCATCAACCACACTGCCGACGTGATCGGCTATGCCGAAGGGCAGTACGACTATCGCAGCAAGGGCGAATACCCCTTCTCGCGGGCCGGGGGGCCGAGCGGGCGGGAGATCAACAAGGGGTTTGCGGGTGACGACAATCCCGATCCCGCCAACTGGGCCAAGCTGACCGATCCCGCCTTCGCCTACACCCCGGTCGTCACCGCGGCGGAGAAGGACGTGAAGGTCCCCGCGTGGCTCAATGATCCCATCTATTACCACAACCGGGGCAACTCGCACTGGATCGGCGAAAGCAGCCTCTATGGCGACTTCTCGGGGCTCGACGATCTCGCCACCGAGAACCCGCGCGTCGTCAGCGGGATGATCGAGATCTTCGGCCAGTGGATCGACGATTACGGCATCGACGGCTACCGCATCGACACCGCCAAGCATGTGAACCCCGAATTCTGGCAGGCCTTCACTCCCGCGATCCTGAAGCGCGCCGAGGCCAAGGGGATCAAGCACTTCCACATCTTCGGCGAGATCGCCTTCGAGGAACCCACCGCCACCCTCGCCGCGCAGGTGATGGCCGAAAGCCACCTGCCCTACGCGCTCGACATGGGCTTTGCGAAGGCCGCGCAGCTGGTGGCATCGGGCAAAGCGGGCCCGCGGCTGATGGCCGAATTCCTCCAGCAAGACGCGATCTACCCCGGCGGCGCCAAGACCGCGCTGGGCCTCCCCACCTTCCTCGGCAACCACGATTTCGGGCGGTTCTCGATGTTCGTGCGCGACATGAGCGGATCGAAGGACGAGGCGACGCTCCTCGCCCGGGTCAAGCTCGGCCACGCCATGATGTTCCTGCTGCGCGGCGTGCCGACGGTCTATTACGGGGACGAACAGGGCTTCATCTCGGACGGCAACGACCAGCTGGCGCGCGAGGACATGTTCCCGAGCCGCGTGGCCGCCTACAACGACAACAACCTGATCGGCTCGGACGCGACCACGGCGCAGGACAATTTCGATCCCGCCCACCCGCTCTACCGCCTGATCGCCGAGCTTTCCGCCGCGCGCACCGCATCGCCGGCGCTGCGCCGCGGGCTCACCACGGTGCGTGCCTTCAGCGAGACCGCGCCCGGGCTTCTGGCGGTCGAGCGCCGCGATCCCGCCACCGGCCAGCGGGTTCTGGCGGTGTTCAACACCGGCGAAAGCCCACTTTCGCAAAACATTGAGGTCAGCTACCGCGCGAGCCGTGTCGCGCCGCTGGTCGGCCCCTGCCCTGCCGCGCTCGCCGCTCCGGGCTCGGTCACGGTCACGCTGCCCGCCTTCGGCTTTGCCGCCTGCATTCTGGAGACTGACGACTAATGGCAACCGCACTTGCCGAAACTGCCCACGCCGCCGCAGGCAAGCTGGCCTGGTGGCGCGGGGCGGTCATCTACCAGATCTACCCGCGCTCTTTCCGCGACACCAATGGCGACGGGATCGGCGA
>JAIYEK010000023.1 GCA_027487015.1 Erythrobacteraceae bacterium
CCGCCGAACAGCAGGTCGAGACCTTCGCCCGCGCTGATGACGTCGTTGCCGGCATCTCCGTGGATCACGTCGGCTGCGCCCACCGGGGTGCCGCTGTCGGTGATGATGTCGTCACCCGAGCCGCCGAAGATGTGGTCGACGCCCTGACCGCCTTCGAGCCGGTCGTCGCCGCCGTCACCCCAAAGGGTGTCGTCGCCTTCGCCGCCGATCAGCGTGTCGCTGACTTCGGTGCCGCCGAGTACGACATGGTCCACGCCGGTATAGCGCAGGTAATCGTTCGCACCGTCGCCATCGGTATCCTTACGGATGACCATCGGGCTGATCGCCTGAAGGATCATGTTGTCATGGACTGGATCGGCCATGCTCTGCAGACCCTGATTCAGCTCGAGGATGTAGGCCGGGGTCAGGAACAGCGAGCTGGGCAGGTGCGTGGCATCGGCTGCGCCCAGATCTGTGTTGCGGATCGCCAGTTCGGCCCAGGAGTCAGCCTCGAGCTGGTTCAGCAGGTTCATGCCCTGCGAGCGGCTGAGGTAGTAGAAGCGGTCGCCGTTCTGCAGATTTTCCATCTGCACTTCGAAGACGAAGGTGAAGGTCGAACCGAGCAGGCCGCCAAAGGCCATCTTCTTTTCGGCAAGGCCGCCGATCCAGAAGTCGACCAGGTTGAGGCCGGTTTCCTGTCCGGCCCAGTTGCCCGTGCCATTGAGGAAGTCGAGCCGGTCGGCAGGCGCACCCGCTCCGCCCATCACGAGAGTGATGGCAGCGTCGCGCTTTTCCTCGACCGTGACGGCGTTGAGGATCGTTTCATGCTGGCCGTAGGCGGCGATGAAATTGATCACCGATGCCGGGGTCTTGATCGCCAGAGCGAAGTCGAACCAGTTGGCATAGGGCTCAAGCTGCGAGTCACCCGTCTGGGCGAAGAACTCGGCACGGATCGCGTTGAGCGAGGGCACGCCGGCGTCACGGCCACGTGCAATGTTGAGCGCAGCAAGATCGAGCGGCAGGCCGACGAGGTTGTTGCGCAGCGCATCAGTGACGAATTCGTCGATCTCGTTGCCCACCTGACGGGTCATGCCGCGGATGATCGCACCGGCTGCTGCGTCGGAATCCGCTCCGGCGTTTTCGTAGCCCACCGGGTTGAGGAAGGCTTCGATCAGGCCCATGTCGGTCTGGGTCTGGCCGTCTGCGCTGATCATCGGAACGGTTTCGTTGAGCTGCGAGTGGCCGAAACGGTAAACAGCATGCGCGAATTCGGCGGTGATGGCCGGATCGATGTCGACCGTGTTCGAGAACACGAACGGATCGATGTTGGGGCTGATCAGTCGGACGAATTCTTCGAAGACGAGGTGCTGATAGACCTGTTCGGTCGTGAAGCGCGCCGCGTGGAACAGACGCTCGCCGTTCCAGTTCAGCGAGGCGGTGTCGGCCGGGATCTCGGTGATCTCGACGTCGAGCCATTCGTTGAGCAGGGCGACATCGCCGTTAGCGATAAGTTCGGCCTTGATCTGGTCGACACGACCGTTGTGTTCGGAATGGAACACATGGTGGATCGAGGTCAGGGCCATGTTCTCGTTGCCGCGGCCGTCGCCAACCACATAGTGCTTGTCGAGCAGCTCATTGTCATAGGTCGCACGGTTGCCGCGCTCGTCGAGCGGGATGGCATTGCCGATGTCCGTGTCAGCATCAGCCGTCTGCCCGGCCTTGGGATCGGCATTGTGTGCGATGTCGGCGAGGAACATGTGACCCGTCTCGAGCGCCAAGCTGGCCTGGACCGGAGCAGCCGGATTTCCTTCGACCAGCGTGTCCGGTCCGGTCACCAGCTGGGCAAAGCCGTTGGCGCCGGGGATGAAGTTGCCGTAGTAGTCGGTGGCGAGCAGCGGGATGCGGTGAACGTCCATGTCGCTGAGCTCGATGCCGAGCATTTCGCGGGCTTGCAGCTTGATGTCAGCCCAGGTGGGGGGACCACCATTGACGCCTCCAAGGAGCCAGCCGGTCGCGACGGGCTTGCCATCAACCAGCTTGTATTCGCGCAGGAACACCTGATGCGAGGCGTGCGACGCATAATTCTGGTTGAGGTCAATCCATGGAGTGGTGTTATTGGTGGCCTCGCGCACATCATCAGCCGTACCAAGGACGCCGTCTGCGCCGGGCAGGTTGGTTGCGCGGGTCAGGACCATGAAGTTGGTCGGGCTGCCCGGTACATAAAGCGGATCATCCGGCTGCAGCGGAATATAAACCGTGCCGCTGCCGCCCTTTTCGATGCTCGTCAGACCATGGTCAAAGAACTGGCCGAAAATAGTCATGAAGCCGTTGAGCGGCGCCGTGCTACCAAGATCGGTCATCATGTTGGGAATGAGCAGGTTGCCGCTCTGCATTTCGATGCCGGCGAGCGAAAGCTGCGCGGCCGCTTCGGCGACGGCAGCCTCGCGCGATTCGATCGCACCGGTGAGCAGGAAGCTGGCTTCTTCAACAGTCGCAGCTTCTGCGCTCGCTGCAGGGGACCCGGCAGCAACGAATGCCGTTTGGGCCACTTGAAGGGTCTGTTCGGCCTTCTCGGCCGCAATGATGGCGGTGCGGGCCGTGTCGGCGGCAGCCATCACGCTGTCGTAAAGCGGGCCGCTGGTTACACCGACCGTGGTCAGAGCAGTCATGACAGCGACCTGGTTCTTCAGTGACTGATCAGCGATGAGATTGGAGATGATGCGCGGATCGGCATCGTAGACCGAGCCCGCAAGCTGTTCATAGCTGGTCTGCTGGCCCGTGCGCGGATTGGCGTCTGCCGTCATCCAGGTGGGCGTGGTCTGGCGCGGCATCAACTGGTCGGCCGAACCGTCCGTCGGTGTGACGAGGTTGTTATACTCGCCGTTCACAGTCCGCAGGCCGTATGGCGTCAGCGCATTAAGAGGATTGCCGAGATGGTCGACAAGCTGACCAGTGGCAGAGTGGTTCTCAGCGATTTTGATCTGCTTCAGAATGTGAACGAGATCATTGATGTTCAATTTGAGCACTGTCTTTACTCCCCATGTTACCATTAAGCGGTTTCCTGCGATCGACAGACCGCAGGATTTGCTCAGCACGCGAAAAACTCTGAAGTGAGCGTTCGATGGGGAGTCCTATTCACGATAATGTTCCGCAAACAACACCGTGTCTAAATAATTAACCAATAATATCGTTCCGTTTCAAAATTTTAGCGAATTATTTACTATAGCTCCGAAAATTCTTAACTATAAATCTCTATGTAAAATATGAATATGTTGATCCTTTCATATCGAACAAATTTTCCATGGGCTTTAGTGATGGGATTGCGGTTAATCGGCGCAGCGGAGCGATTAACTAGCGATGGAAATGATGAATTGGCCGAATCACCGCTCATCCCGACCACTTGATTTAGCGTCGGTTACGGTTCCGAAGGCCGCTTCCAGCATGTGCTGAACATGCAATCTGCCAAGGTGGGAAGCGGAGCTTTGGCCGCGCCGTGAACCACGGCCAACTGTGCGGCGGCGCTTAGTCTGCCTGAGCACCTTCCGCGCTCGCGCAGGCCATTTTGTCGCCGGTTCGGAACTGGCAACGTAAGTACATCTGCGACCCATCCTTTCGGGTGTATACACCAGCGCGCCCGCATCGCGTAGAGTCTGTGACAATCGAGGTCATAAATCGGGCAAACGTCGTCGCTCAGGCCACCCTCGTGATCAGTTTTCGAATGATCCGTCTCCACTATTTGGTGTGGCACCTTCAGAATGTATCCATTCTCAGTTCATCAGACATCATTAACTAGGGAAGTGGCTCGGCAAGGAGTTGTCGCGCCCGAGCCGTCGTGCAAAGTCATGATCATCGACGCCGGCGCTGATGGCGACGACGCATCCTGCGGCGCTGTGAGGGCGCTCGGCTATCAATGCCTGCTATCGGCCGATCCGATCAGCGCCATCGAGCTGCTGGAAAATGAACCGGGCATCGGGGTTGTCATTGCTGATGCGTCGCTTGTATTTACAAACGATTTCAACATTCTTGAAGAAATTGACGCGCGGTTCGGTCTGGTTCGACCGGTTGTGCCGGTCATCATGGCGGACAGGCCTTCGTTAGAGGTCGCCGTCCGGGCGATGAACGCGAACGCAGTTGATCTTCTGAGCAAGCCACTAAACGACGCAGACTTGGCGCGGGCGCTGCGCAGGGCCTTATTGCGGCGCTCGCAACTCGTGAGCATTAAACTTCTGACGGCTTTCGCGTCGGCCCAATCGATTGATGAGCGCGAGAAGGACAAGGAGAGGGTCAACGCGCTCGACGCAACCCCTGACCAGAAGCTGATAAAGCTGATCCGAAGAACGAAAGCGTTCCGTCAGCGGCGCAATGAGTACCTCGGCAACGAACTTTTTTCCGATCCGGCCTGGGACATTATTCTCGAACTGACGCTAGCCAAGCTGCAGGGGGAGCCGGTTCCCGTATCGAGCGCCTGCGCGGCAGCGGCAGTCCCGTTCACGACTGCATACCGCTACATCGGCAATCTGGTTGATCATCGCATGGTGCGGCGGTGGAAGGATCCGCTCGATCATCGGCGCGTATTGCTGGAGCTCGAGAGCGATACGCATTTGGCAATGTCCGAAATCATGTTGGCGTCCGATATCTTCACCAGGCCTCTGGAAGATTAAGCACGAAAACAGAGGCGCCAAGACCGGCATATTCCAAATTGACTGCCAAAATATCAGTATTGTTTACAATCAAGATTTGAATTTCGGAAATTTTTTAAGGATGCCGAGATCATGTTTTATGAAATTATCATACTCTTTTCTGCGACCATCATCATCTTATTTATCATAATGAAGATTATTGAAGTCACTTGCGTCGAGGGCTGGCAGGACGAAATGGGTTTTCATCGCGGCCGAGAGGGTGAAAATCGCGACGATTTGATTCCTTGATGCAGGGTGCCGCCAAAAACCATCTCTACAAGCATCTGGTCAGGCGGGCTTTGGGCTACAATGAACCGAAAAAGCCGAACCCTGGTCATAAGGATATCATCTTATTTAGGTGGCAAGCGATCCAAAAGAGTTTCTGAATTGATGGCGCGACTACTGAGTAAATGCCTTGCGTATGTGGTCTAGCAGCGGCTTCAAAAGGTAGTTCATCAGAGACTGCTCCCCAGTGGTGATATAGGCCTCCAGTGGCATGCCATTCACCAGC
>JAIYEK010000198.1 GCA_027487015.1 Erythrobacteraceae bacterium
ATCACCAGTTCCGGGCCCGAGACGATGAACAGCGGCGATCCGATCAGCGGCAGGCGCAGGCGATCGAACGGGGCGGGAAGCGGCATCGGTTTCTCCTCAAAACGTTTCTGGCTTAACCCGCGTCTCTAGCGCGGGTTCCGGGCGTGCCAAGCGCGATTTTGAGGGTGACGTTGCGTCACCCCGGCAGGCCCTCCAGCCCGTAGAACCGCGCCGCCGTTCCTGCGAAGAGCGCTGCCTTCTCCTCCTTGCTCGCACCGCTGGCGAGGCGCTTGAAGGCGTTCCACAGCACCGCGTAGTCCGCGCCCCAGTAATCGACCGGGTAGTTGCTCTCGAACATCGCGCGGCTCGGCCCGAAGGCTTCGATGCAGGTTTCGATGTAGGGGCGCCACAGGGTCGCGAGGGCTTCCGAGCCATAGCCTGCCGCAGGGCCATCTTCGGGCAAGGCGCAGAACGCCATGGCAAGGCCGCCGAGCTTCACCACCACGTTCTCGCATTGCGCCAGTTCGCGGATGTTGCGGCGCCATTCGTCGAACCGCTCAGGGAGCCGGCCCTTGTAGCTCGCGACACCAACCGGCGTGCCGCAGTGGTCGAGGCAGATCGGCTGATCGGGGAAGGCGCGGGCGAGGTCGATCACGTCGGGCAATTGCGGTTCGAGCACCCATGCGTCGAAGGTCAGCCCGCGCTCGCCCAGTTCAGCGAACCCCGCGCGGAAGGTCGCATCGCGGTACAGGCCTTCGGGATGGTGGAACGGCGGGCCGAGCACCTCCGGGTCGGCGTCCCAGGCGCCCGCATGACGGATGCCCTTGAAGCGGCGCGGGGCGGCGTCGTGCAGCGCATCGAGCACCGCACCCGCCTCGCTCCCCAGCATCAGATTGGCATGGCCGACAATCCCGGCACAGGCGCGGCCTGGCCCATAGAGCCCGCTTGCCGATTGCGCGGCGACGCCGTTGACGAACTCGACCTCGCCAACTGGCTTCAGCGCGTCACCCAAGGCACCGTTGTAGAACGCCCCGCACTCCATGAAGACCGTGCCGACGATGTTGTGGCCGCTGGTCAGGTGGGCGTGGAGCTGGTCGAAGGTGTAATAGGCATTGTCGACCAAGGCGGCGATGAAGTGGTGGTGCGGCTGCGGGAACATCGGCACCATCGGCCGCAGGTCCCAGAGGTGGTGGTGCGGGTCGATGATCGGCAGATCGGATTCGAGAATGGCTTCGGTCATGGTGGGTCTCGGTTACTTCGCGGGCGCTTGGGGCTTGAGGTAACGGTCGAACCATTCAACCGTGCGCTTCAGCGAATCGAGCTGGTTCTCGCGCTTGCGGAAGCCGTGGCCCTCGAGCGGGTAAAAAACCGTCTCGACTGTCCGCCCCTTGGCCTTGAGAATGTCCTCCACCTCCTGCGCCTGCCCGCGCGGAACGCGGATGTCATTCTCGCCCTGGAGGCTCAGCAGCGGCGCCTTGGCCTGCGCGATGTAGGTCAACGGCGAGGCGCGGTCGTAGCCTTCGGGGTTCTCCTCGGGCGTGCCCATCAGGCTGCGCAGGTAGGCTTTGAGCACCTCGTCCATGTCGCGGTACATGGTGCGCCAGTTGATGATGCCGAACCATTGGACGCCGGCGGCGAATTCGTCGGGCGCCTTGCCGATTGCCATCAGCGTCATGAACCCGCCGTAGGAGCCGCCGAAGATCCCGACGCGCTTGGGATCGACATAGCCGCTGGCGACAAGGAACTGCTTGGCCGCGATGACGTCCTTGAGGTCGCCGCCGCCCAGATCATTGTAATTGGCCGCCTGGAAGTCCTTGCCGTAGCCGGTCGAGCCGCGGAAGTTGGGCGCAATGATGATATAGCCCCGGCTTGCGAGCGCGGCGGCGATATCGTCGAAGAAGTCGTCGGTCTTGCCGGTGGGCCCGCCGTGGGGGAGGACGATAGCGGGGTTGCTGCCATCGCGCTTGAGGTTGGCGGGCATGGTGACGAGCGCGCTGATCCGCGTGCCGTCGAAGCTGGTGTAGGTCACCTGTTGCGAACCGGCGAGCGCCTCGGGCCGCACGCTGGCGAGTGCAAGCTGGGTGATCGGCGTGGCGGTGTCGGTGGCAAGATCGTAGCGGTTCAATTCGCCCGTGACGTTGGCGGCCATGTTGACCACCAGCAATGATTTGCCATCGGGCGAGCGCGGGTCGCTGCCGGTGGTGAAGTTGATGCCCTGCGGCAGCTTGAGCGGAGTCTCCGCGCCGCTCGCCAGATCGACCTTCACCAACCGGCTGCGCAGATCGTCACTGCTTTCGACCAACAGCGCCTTGCCGTCGCGGGTGAAGCGCAGCGCGGACTGGTCCCAGACGATGGGCTTGATCCACCGCCAGGTCTTGCCCGCGGGGTCGTAAAGGCCGGCGCGCGGGCGGCCGATTTCCATGTCGGTGGTGACGGCCAGCCACTTGCCGTCGGCGCTGATGTCGGCGAGCGAGAAGATCGTGCCGTCGGTGCCGAGCACCTTGGTCGCCTTGCCTGTGGCCACATCCACCCGCCAGATTTCGGTCATGGTGGAATCGATCTTGTCGCGGTTGGCGTAGATCGTATTGCCGCCATCGGCCCATACCCGCGGGGTCCAGGCGAACTCGGGATCGGCTTCAGCGGTCAGGACGCGCACCGTCCCGTCCGGGCCGATCACGGCGAGGTTGGCCTGCGCCTCGGCCTTGGTCTTGACCGACAGCGCCATCAGCCCGTCAGCGCCGCCCGGCAGCAGGCTGGTTTCGCTGATCTCCGGAGTGGTCGTGATCCGCTCCACCGCGCCGCCATTGATGGGGACGCGGTAGAGGTCGTAATATTCGTCGCCGCCGTTATCCTGCCGGAAATAGAGCCACTTGCCATCGCGCGAGGCGGCAAGCCCACCCTGCGCATCGTCCGACTGGGTCATCTGCAGCGGCCAGCCGCCATCCGCGTCGGTGCGCCAGATGTTGTAGCGTCCGGTGAGGTTGGTCGAGAGGAAGACGTATTTCCCGTCGGCGCTCCAGGTGACGCCGCCGACGCCGCGGGAATTGCCGATGTCTTCCAAGGGCACCGCGCGGGCCTCGGGATTGACGGGGGATTCGAGCGTCTTGGGATCGGTCACTGGCCGTTCCGGCGTGGCGATTTGGGCAGCCAGCGGTGAAGCGCTCAGCAACAGAGCAACGACAATCATCGAACGCATATCAGTTTCCCCCCACAGGTCATGCGCGCCATCAGGCGCTGCGTGGCGCAGTGATACCACTGG
>JAIYEK010000319.1 GCA_027487015.1 Erythrobacteraceae bacterium
ACCGACATCACCTCCAGCGCCAGCTTTAGTGCGAGCTGCACCAATGCGCTCACGTGCAATCAGCCTGATTTCGTGATCGATGCCCGCGGGAACCGGACCGACTTTACTTATGACCCTGTTCATGGCGGCGTGACCCGCGTTCAGGCGCCCGCTGCTGTGACTGGTCAGGCGCGTCCGACTACCGATTATGGCTACAGCCAGCTCTATGCCAAGGTCGTGAACCCCAGCGGGGCGCTGGTCAATCAGGACACACCGCAATGGCGGGTGACCTCGGTCAAGACCTGCAGCACAGCGGCGACATGTGCTGGCACGGCTAACGAGACCCACACAACGATTGCGTACGATACGCCCAACCTGCTGCCGAGCAGCGTGACCGTGGCAGCCGGCAATGGCTCTCTCAGCGCGACGACGAGCTTTACCTATGACGCGCGGGACAACCTGATTGCGCAAGATGGCCCGCTTTCCGGTTCAGGCGATACGGTCCATCACTTCTACGACGCACGTGACCGGCGGCGCGGGACGATCGGGCCTGACCCTGATGGCGCTGGCACTCAGCTTCGCTTCGCCGTGCGCTACACCTTCGATGAGGAAAGCCGTGTTCTGACCACCGAGGTTGGCACGGCGACCGGCACCGATGAGGCTGCACTCAATGCCATGGCGATTTTGCAGCGGGTTGAGAACGTCTACGACAGCCGCGGCAATCGCACTATCCAGCGCCTTGTGGCTGGCGGCGTCGTCCAGCAGCTGACCCAGTTCAGTTACGACACGCAGAACCGGCTAGAATGCACTGCCATCCGCATGAACCCGGCCGTGTTTGGCTCGCTACCTGCAACCGCCTGCACACTCGGCACCGAAGGAACAGCGGGCCCGGACCGTATCACCCGTGCGACCTATGATGCGCTTGACCGCGTGACGATGGTCGAAAGCGGGGTCGGCACCACAGCGGCCGGGGTCGAATGGTCCGCCACCTTCACGCCCAACGGACAGTCCGCGACGCTGAACGACGGCGAGAACAACCGCACCGGCTATATCTATGACGGGCACGACAGGCTCATCCGCACCAGCTATCCGCACCCCACCACCAAGAACCTCGTCAATTCGACCGACTACGAACAGCTGACCTACGACGCTGGCAGCAATGTCACAGGCCGCCGGCTGCGCGATGGCACCACGATCACCTATACCTATGACAACCTCAACCGGTTGACCGCCAAGACGCTGCCGAACGGCGAGCCGGGGGCGACCTATGCTTATGACCTGGCAAGCCGCCCGACCTCGGCGGTGCAGGCGGGGCAGACACTCACGTTTGGCTACGACGCCTTTTCGCGCAACACCTCGCAGTCGGGCCCGCAAGGGACGGTGAGCTATCAGTATGACGCAGCAGGTCGCCGCACGCGGATGACCTGGCCTGACGGGTTCTTCGTCACCTACGAGTACCACACTGATGGCTCGATCGCCGCGATCAAGGAGAACGGCGGCACCGCGCTCGCGACCTATGCCTATGATCCGCAGGGACGCACCACCTCGGTTACCTATCCCAATGGTACCAGTCAGTCGTTTGCGTTCGATCCGCTGAGCCGCCTAGCGAGCCTCGGGATCGATATCACGGGCACCTCGGCCGATACGTCGCGGACCTTTGGCTACAACCCGGCAGGTCAGATCGCGCAGGTGACCGGTTCGAACGACAGCTATGCCTTTGGCGGGCTGGTTAACGTTGACCGGCCCTATACCGTAAATGGGCTGAACCAGCTGACCAGTGCAGGCGCGACGGCGCTGTCCTATGATGCGCGCGGCAATCTCAACAGCTCAGGGGCGGACAGCTACGCCTACACCTCCGAGAACCTGATGGCCGCCCGCACCGGGCAGGTGAACCTTGCCTATGATCCGCTCGGGCGGCTTTATCAGACTGATGCCACGGTCTCGGGCGGGGCGGTAACGCGCTTTGGCTATGACGGGGTGGACATGATCGCAGAGTACAACTCTGCCAATGCCTTGCAGCGCCGTTATGTGCACGGGCCCGGCACCGACAATCCGATTGTGTGGTATGAAGGCGCAGGCACCGCCGACAAGCGCTTCCTTCATGCTGATGAGCGAGGGAGCATCGTCGCGGTCTCGAATGCGACCGGCGGACTGCTGGCGATCAACACCTATGACGAATACGGCATCCCGCGCGCCTCCAATGTCGGGCGGTTTCAGTACACCGGGCAGACCTGGCTTCCCGAGGCGGGGCTGTTCTACTATAAGGCCCGCATGTACTCGCCCACACTCGGAAGGTTCATGCAGACCGATCCGATCGGCTATGCCGACGGGATGAACTGGTATGCCTATGTGGGGAATGATCCAGTGAATGCGACCGATCCGAGCGGGCTCTATGGGGAAGGTTGTACGACCTTACCCGGCAGTAGGATCAGGGACTGTAGCGCAAGGGAGGCGGTACAATTTGCACTGCAAGTGTACGGCTACTCGGGAAGCTCCAGCCAAATAGCGGCGGCATTTGGTTTTATCGAGTCGGGTAGCGTCTCCAGGCTCGCGCAAGGCCTTGGAGTTACAAGCAGCGCAGCGATCCAAGACGCGATTGTTGTATTGGCGTATAAAAATAATGGCTTATCTATAAATGGCTCATTTGTCTCCTTTCGGTATAATATTAACACCGGAGTTGAGCCAATTTATTATGGCTATATTGATGGATCCTTTTCAGATGCTAATAGTCAGCTTGTCAAAGGTTGCACGGGAGCGGTTGCCAACAGGGCAACTATTCCCCCGGATCCTGATCGACAACTAGCATTTCTGATTCATTTACATCAAACTAAGGCTAGAAATCCGGCGTTTCGTACTGAACCGTACCCGGGCCCAGGCGACGGCTTCGTTCCTGTAAGCCTGGGCGTCACAAACTACGTTTTATCCCCGGGCGCCATTTGGGCCGTTCGCTCCGACGGTGATGGCCAACTTGGAACCATCGATAAAATATATGGAAAAGGGAAGTTCCCTAAAGCTGATCGCCTCACTTTGCAGAGAAACGCTGCTGCTGCTGCACAAACCAAGGCTTCTGGAGGGAAACCACAGGCATGTCTTTGAGATTGATTTTTCTTTTGTCTTTGGTGTTAGGTGGTTGCGCGGCAACCACCTCGCCGGACTCTGCTTTCGGCAGTTCACAAAGACCCCCATTCCCTGTTGAATTTCACGCCAGGCTCCGAGTGGTAAACGGAGTATTTGAAGCCTACAACCATGAATTATATAAGCAATACTTGAAGAATGGTTGTATAAATGTTCTATTTGACGAAAAGTCGAATCTAAAAGTTCAGCATGAGTTTGGATATTATTTTGATCGCGACCAGAATGATTTCAACTTGGTCGGTGAAATTTACTCTTATCAGGACGTGTTGTTAGGTAGTTTAAATGAGGGCGCGATCACAAACTCGCCTGCTTTTACATGCAATGAGAATTTTATTCTTGTGGTTAGAGATTTGTTTCCACGAGGTTAAATTCAGGATTTCAATGGAGTGCAACGAGCTTTGCCCAAATCGTTGGTCGGCGTCCCGTAACGGTGAGGGCATCTGATTTTTTATTAGATAGATCGTATATACGAAAATAGGAGCGAGGGTTGCGAATTCCCGATCGTTTGAAGTCTTTTTTGATGGCTTTCTGAAATTATTCATTCATATTGAGCGAATATTTAGTACGTCTTCAACGACGTTCCCTATAGAGATCGAGATCGGCTGGTGGCAGGTCTGCTGACGATTATTCGGGCTGCACGGCGACCGGCGGCGTGCTGAGGTCTCAATTAACCTAATTCCGTCCCAGACAAAACCCGCTGCAATATCGGCGCGCCCAGCAGAGCAAAGCACCCGACCGTCACCCGCGCAGCATCAGCGCGGCAATAAACGCCACCGCGATTTCACGTAGTCCCAGAGCTATCTCGCCCCACATCACCCCCCCCGATCCAGCGTGCGGACTCCGCCATCGGCGTCCCGCCACTAGCCTCAAACAGGCTCTGCTGGACCGCCAGCGCCATCGCTCGCTATTCCGCCACTAGCACGTGGCTGACCCGCCGACGACCGCTGCGTCGCTCAAGCTGCACGAACACATCGACGCTCTCGCGCACATAGTGCCGCACATCATCGCGGCTGAGCTTCGACCCCGCCTGCAACACCAGCAACGCGAGCTGCTCGATCGCTCGCTGCGGGGTGTCGGCGTGGATGGTGGTCATCGATCCCGGATGCCCGGTGTTGACTGCGCGCAGGAAGGTGAACGCCTCAACCCCGCGCAGCTCGCCAAGGATGATCCGGTCAGGCCGCATCCGCAGTGCCGCGATCAGCAGATCCTCGGCACTGATCTGCGCCTCGCTCAGCTCGCCACGTGCGGCCAGCAATCCGACCGCGTTCAGATGGCGCAGATGAAGCTCAGCAGTGTCCTCGATCAGGATCAGGCGCTCCTCAGCCGGTATCTCGGCTAGCAGTGCGTTGAGAAACGTGGTCTTGCCGGTCGAAGTGCCGCCCGCCACCAGGATATTGCGCCGCGCCCGCACCGCCTCGCGCAAGTGCCGCGCCGCTTCGCGTCCGGCCAGCGCCCGGAAGCGGCGCTCGTCGGCGAACTCGCTATGTCCCCCGTCGACATCTGCAAATGCGTCTGCCTCTTCCCAATCGTCCAGCGACAGGTCGGCCGAGACATGTCGCCGGATCGCGAAGGCATGCCCTTCACGGGTGGCGGGCGGAGCGGCAACCTGCACGCGCGACCCATCGGGCAAGGTGGCAGCCAGCAGTGGCTGCGCGCGGCTGATCCCTTGCGACGAATAGGCCGCAATCTGCCGCGCGAGCCGTTCAAGCAATGCCGCATTGAGCGCCGGTTCCTCGGCCCGATCAATCCCGCCGCCAAGGCTCTCAAGCCAGATCTCGCCGGGCCGGTTGATCCAGATGTCGGTCACGCCGGGCCGCGCAAGGAACGGCGCGAGCGGCGCAAGGAAGCTGTCGAGGTAGTAGCCAGTTTCGGCGGTGCTCATGGCATCACCTCAGCGATCGACGGTGGAGAAATCGAGGTCGCGCGCGACGAACACCGAGACGCTGGTGCCGTGCCGGACCTTGAGAGTGGGCTGGATCTGCTGCGGCTCGGTGATCCGGACGTTCTGGGTGCTGCCGGGTAGCGCGACGATCACCCCGTTGCTTGCTTCGTTGACCGCCACGCCTACTCCGATGTCGAGCACGGTCTGCAGCAGCGCGCCGCCGAAGCGCTGCAGGAACTTGTTGTCGACCTTGCCCCTGATCCCGGCACGGCCAAGCGGATCGGACGAAGGGGAATCGAGCGCGATGGTCACCCCGTCGGGTCGGATAAGGCGCGTCCAGCGGACGAGTGCCCGGTTCTGGCCGGGCTGGAGGCTGGCCTCGTACTCGCCATAGAGCCGACTGCCCCGGGGGATCACCACGCGGCTGCCATCGAACCCGGATACGTCACGCTGCACCAACGCGCGCACGCCGCCTGCGCGCGTGGAGTCGAGCGCTGTCTCGAGAACGGCAGGTATAACGGTGCCCTGCGGGATGGTAAGCGAGGGATTGAGGAAGCGCTCGGCCGTGACGCGCGAATTTCCTTCAGCGCCGCGCGCTGCGGGAAGGGGGGCAGGCGCAGGAGCGGCACGATTATCAAACACGACGCGGGCTGGCTGCGGCTGGAGCTGAACCGGCGGTACCGCTTCGGGGGACGGAAACGCTGAAGGCCGGAACGGTGGTAATGGTCGAGGCTGAAACTGCGGCTGCAAAGGCGGGAGCTGCCTCCCTTCCGCCTCTACTGTCCGAAGCTGCGCAGCCGGTAGCAACTCACGCCGAGGATCATCCGCAAACCGGTCAGGGATCTCCAGTGGCTGAGGTGAGGATATCCGGACGGGAGCGCCAGCACCGGGTTGCGCCACTGACGGAGCCTGTGCTGCCTCGCGGGACGCGTTCAATGCGCTGAACAGCGTTCCGCCGCCCGCAACCAGAACCGCAAGGAACAACCACAAGCCCATGTTCCCGCCGCCGCCGGTCGGGATCACCGGCCGAACATCGCTCGCCCCATGGCCAATGCCTGAAGGATCGGTGGAAGCGCTCATCCCTGATCAACCTTCCCTGCAGCACGGCGTGTACTGCGGGTTGCGGAGGCTTTCGCCTTGTCGATCCGGAACACAAGCTCCTGATGCACACGGTCGATGATGAAAAGCCCGTCGCGCATATAACCGTCGACCACCTCCTCCTCGCCGGTCGGGCCGATCGCGAACACTGCCGGTAAGGCCTGACCCGGGGCATACTCGATCACGGTCTTCATCCCGTTGTCGCGGATCGAAACCGGTCGAACCGCGCGGTCACCGCGCAGACGCCAAGTGGACTCGAGGTCCTCAATTGCCTCCGCAACAGCCTGTGCCCCGGAGTCTGCCTGTGCCTGATATTGGGGCTGTGCAGGACCGAACTGCAGACGCACCAGATAGGCAGCCTGCAAACCTTCACCGGTCTCAAGCAGGAAGCTGTAGGCGCGTCGATCGGTCTCTATCGACAGCCTCGCCGGGACAGCGCCGGGTCCGGGCGTGACCTGGAAACTGTCTTCCTCCGCCGAGATCGCCACCTGCCATGCCTGACTGCCGCCAAGGGTCGCGCGCTGGATCCGCTCGCCCGGCTCGAGCATCACCGTGAGTGCGGTCTGTGGGAGCGCGGTCAGGACAAGCTGTTCGCCCGGACGCCACTGGGCCATCTGGATGCGCGGGGTCTCAGGGCCGGGGATCGGGAATACCTGGGCGGCCAAAGGTACTCCGCAGGTCAGCAAAGCAAGACCGGCAATCGATGCGCGGATCATGGCGCGGGGGTCCGCGTGTCGCCCAGCTTTACGCCGTTGACGATTCCTTCCTCGGGAATGGTCTCGGAATCGCGCCGATAGGCGGTCACCTGGAACCCTAGCGGGTTCACGTAGCGATCCGCCTCGCTCATCTGGGCCTTGCTGAAGCTGTAGTTCACGATCGCGGCCCAGTGCTCTGGCGGCTGCGGCGCGGCGCCTTGATCAACCCGGGTGGTCTGGAACCGTACCAGAGCGCGGCCTTCGGCAAGGTTCGAAACGCTTTTGACCTCGGTGCGGATGGCTGCGCCTTTCGGCAGAGCGGACAGCGGGCTCGCCGGGTTCGCCGCGTTCATTGACCGCTGGTAGGCCTCCCTGACTTTCGCATCGGACCATAACGAGACCTTGCGGTAGTCATCCTGCAGGCTGGGCAAAGCGAAACTCTCGCGCGCAATCACATACTGCACGAGGAAAGAGCGCGTAAGCGCAGAATTGGAACCCACAACCTGAGCATCAAGCGGCGCAAGCGCCTCGACATTGCCGGTCTGGCGGTCGACAAGAAGCGTATAGGGCTCGACGGTCTTGAGCGGCATCAGGAACACCAGTGCCACGGCCTCGAGAAGCGCGACGATCGCGGCGATGATAGCCACGATCCATGCGCGCCGGTTCGAACGTTCGAGGTCCTCGGTCACGCTCGTCGCCCAGCTGGCAGCAACCGGAAGGTCGGCCAGATCCTCGCTGAAATCCTGCTGCGGTCTTGCGTTCATCAACTGCGATCCCTTGCCTGCCCGGCGCGCGAGCTGCGCAGCGAGGTCCGGCGATACGAGCTGCCCAGCTTGGGTGCATTTCCGTCACTGGCCTGACCAGTGGCCATCGGGCCTGCCGAGCCTTCGCTCATGCCGCTCAATGGAATTCGGGTGAACCGGTCGCCGCTCTGTGTCTGCTCACGGCGGATGACGTTCTCGACAGCGTTGCTGACCTGCTCGGCGCGGTTGAAAGACAACTCGCCTGCGACACCGCGGCCGGTAACAACGGCTTGTGGGGCAAGCTGCTGCTCCGGAATGCGCGGCCAGTCAGGCAGGGTAAGCCATCCGCGGGTGAACACCACGCGCGCCAGCAGCCATATCATCATCAGCTGGACGACCGCGAAGGCGAGCATGATGGCGAACAGCTCGGTCGGCGCAGCGGGTATCGCATAGCCCAGCGAGCGCACCTTGAGCGCATCGGTGAGCCACGGCTCGATGATCGCCAGCTCGACCGACAGGACGAGCGCCGTCCCGATCGATCCTGCCATGGTCAGCACAAGGCCTCTGATCCAGCCGGACACAAGGCCCCGGGTCCATGGAAAGAACCAAAGCCCGGCGACCAGCGGGGTGACAGCGAGCAGCAGGCCCGCGGCAATCCGCAGCAATGCGAGCGTGCCGATCGTGCTCGCCAGGTACAGCAGCCGCGCCGAACCGAAGGCGGTGTCATCGGCAATCGCGGTGCCTTCGAAGGTCCCCCCCGGAGCGTCCTTGTCGATCAGCGCAGCGAGATTGCGGCCGGTACCGACCTCGGTGAGCCGGACGATCGCATTATCCGCACGCTGCAACCGCTGCGCCAGCCCTTCGCCCTGTCGCCCATTGCCGCTCGCGCCTGCGATGGCCGTTGCAACGTCTGCCGGACCCTTGAGGGTCACATCGTAAATCACAGTGCGGAACGCGGGCCATGAGAACGCCAGCGTCAGCACAATCCCGATCTTCAGCACGTCGAATACAAGGTCACGCGCTCCCGGTGGCGGTCCGAACAGCAGGCGTATCCCGAACAGCGCGATGAACAGCGTGAGCAGACTGGTCATCAGCACCGACGCCGTCGAGCCGGGCTGACCCAGTACCTGATAACCGTAGGAGCCGATCACCTGCGCCTGGCAGTCGATATGTTCGAGCACGCGCAGCAGGAAGCTGTCGCCGGTGATGATTGCCGGGCACGCCATCAGGCTGCCTTCTCGAGGAGGAGATGGAGCCAGTTGGCGGGGTCGGGCCCGGTGCGCGTCACCAGCTCGTCGAACATCCGGACAGTGGACTCGCGGCCCGAGAGGATGGTGAGGATGTCGCTTTCGCCCGACAGATCGAGCCGCGCGACCACGCTCTCGCGGCCATGCCGGATGAGGAAACAGTGCGAGCTGTCAGGGAGCGTGCGCACCAGATCGAACTCGTGGCGGCTGAGGCCGAACCCGTTGATGTAGTCCTCGGCGCGCGCCTTGGGGTTGATCATGAATATCTGGGTCGCGGCCTGCTCGATGATCGCGCTGGCGATCTTGCTCTCCAATGCATCCGAAGCACTCTGGGTCGCGAACCCGACCACCCCGTTGCGCTTGCGGATGGTCTTTTCCCAGTCCTTGATCCGGCGCACGAAGACATCGTCATCGAGCGCCTTCCAGCCCTCGTCTATGACGATGATCGCCGGGCTTCCGTCGAGCCGCTGCTCGACCCGGTGGAAGAAGTAGAACATCGCCGGGGTGCGCGCGACCGGGTCATCGAGGATCGCGGTCATGTCGAACCCGACCGTGTCGGCGGCAAGGTCAGTGAGGTCGCGCTCGTTGTCGAACAGCCATGCCCGCTCGCCCTCGCCCCACCACGGGCGCAGGCGGGCGTGGAGATCATCGGGCTCCGGGCGAGCGCCGCCGCGGAACAGCTCGACCAGGTAGCGAAGCCGCCGCCGCGCGATAGGCTGGGCGTAGCTGGTGTTGATGGCATCGCGGATCATGTCCAGCTCGGCGCTGGTTGCGCCCCCTGCGAGCAGGGTCAGCCACTCGAGTAGGAACTGGCGGTTGGCGGGGGTGTCGTCGAGCTGGAGCGGATTGAGGCCCGAAGGCGCATCGGGTCGCAGGCGGTCGTACTGCCCTCCGATCGCGCGGATGAACAGCTCGGCCCCGCGGTCCTTGTCGAAGAAGATGATGCGCGGATTGAACCGCCGCGCCTGCGCGAGCAGGAAGTTGAGCACCACCGTCTTGCCCGAGCCCGAGGGCCCGATCACCGTGAAATTGCCAAGATCCGCGCGGTGGAAGTTGAAGAAGTAGGGGCCTGCCGCCGTGGTCTCGAACAGGGTCACCGCCTCGCCCCAGTGGTTGCCCTGCGCTTGCCCCACAGGGAAGTTGTGGAGGCTGGCCAGCCCGGCATAGTTGGTCGTCGAGACCATTCCCCGCCGGCCGATGTAGCGGAAGTTGCCCGGAAACTGCGCCCAGAAGGCAGGCTCCAGCGCGATATCCTCGCGCACGGCATTGATCCCGAGATCGGCGAGCAGCGCGATCACTTCGGCGACATTGATCTCAAGGCTCGCAAGGTCATCGGCATGGACCGCGATCGAGGTGTGATGCTCCCCGAAGCCGGCGCGCCCCGCAGCAACCTCGTCCTTGGCGTATGTGAGTTCATCGCGCAGCGACAGTGCCTCATCCTCGGCCGAGCGCATGCGGCGCAGCGCGAGGTTCATCTGGCCAAGCGCGGCGGCGCGTTCGACCATCGCGAAACTCTGGGTGACATGCAGCTCGAAGGGCAGGCGGTAGAGTTCGTCGAACATGCCCGGGAAGGTCGCGCCCGGGTAATCCTTGATCGACACCATCGCCACGAACCGCCGCGCGAGCGGGCCCGCCGGGCCCAGCTCGACACAGTCCTGCCCGAAGCTCACCCGCCGCGCCGGGATGAAATGCCCGAGGTCGCCATAGGGCAGCGCCACCGGGCGCAGATCGGCGTTGAACAGGCAGGACAGGAACTCGAGCGGCTCGGAACGCTTGCCATCGGGCGTGTCGTAGATGCCAAGGACGCGCGGCTCATAGGCGCCTAACGATGCCATCAGAGCCTCGCGGGCGCGGCCCAGCGCGTGCTTTTCCGCAGCGATCTGCCCGGCATTGCGCTTCGACTTGCCGGTGATGAGGCTGCGCATCCGGTCTGCAATGCCAATACGGCCTTGCAGCGGGCGACGGATGATGGTGAGGAACAGCTCGTTCACATACAGCTGCTTGCCGCCGAGCCGTTCCTGCCAGCGCGCGTCGAGCCGGGCCGAGAAGTCGTCTGCGGTGACCGGGCGCAGTGCTGCCTCGGCACGGCGACGCACGACGTGGTGATAGATCGCGAAGCGCGAGGAGCCGAGCGTGCGCAGCATCGCATCGCGCAGACCCGCACGATAGTTGAGCTCCGCGCTGTCGGCGGTCTCGAACAGCAACCCGCCGAGACGGATTGTCTGCATCAGCAGCCCGTCGCGGGTCTGGATGGTTACATCATCGATATGCCGCGCATAGGGCAGGTGCGCGCCGGCCGGCGCCTCGCGTGCCGCCACTTTCGGATCACGGGTCAGGGGCGGTAGGAATTGCATCGCCAGATTGCATGATTGCGCACGCGCGGGCAGTTCCGCACCCGCGTGATCCAGAGGTCGAAGATGCGCGGTTCTTCAAGGCAGGCGAGCATGCCGATGCCGTGGATCACCAGCGCCGCCAGCAGCACCCACCATGCGCGGAAGATCAGGAACAGCTCAACGCTGACAATCGCGTTGATCACGAAGAAGGTATAGGTGACACCGGCAAACATCTGCGGGCGCGTGAGCGCCACGAACAGCGTATCCCGGCGAAGTTCTTCGGACATGGCGACCCCTTGGAACGGACTTTGCCACCCTGACTCATTGGCGCAGGATTGCAAGGCTGATTCAGCGGGCTAGGTTGTGGGGATGGTCGAGAAGGCGGCGGTGCGAAAGGGCAACTGCTCTTCGCATCAGTGATGAAACCGGCAGTCGGGATGAAGAACGATGAAGGTGCCCGAAGCGTCGGCAGCAGGTTACATGTGCGATTGGAGACGATCGAGGGCAGTTAGGGCGCCGAGGCGTCGATTGATGGAGTAGCGCGAAGTGCAATTAGCCGAGCAACAAAGCCTGTTCGACGCTGGCGGCGATGCGCCGATGATGCATTCCGTGCAGTGGATCGAGCGTGCGATGCTCGGCGAGGTCGCGCTGGGACTGTGCGTCATTGCGGTGGCCGTCATTGGAGCGGCGATGCTTGTCGGTCGCCTCCCGGTCAGGGAGGGAGCGCGGATCGTGCTGGGGGTCTTTGTAGTCCTCGGCGCGCCAGTTATTGCGGGCGGGTTTGCCGGAAGTTTTGGCGAGACCGCGGAGATGTCCCCCCCTCAGCCCGCCAAGGTTGAAGGCGGGAATGTGCGGTCCGATCTGCCGCCGATCGATTATGATCCTTATGCGGGTGCTTCACTCGGAAATTAGTGACCGGAAAGCTAATGTGTCCCGGATCGCTTTTGTCAGCAAGCGATGGCTCGCCTCAAGCACTTTTTGATCAAAAGTTAAATGCTGGTATGCACCGAACTTCAAAATCGCGTCATTGGGGTGGGCCTGCTCGAAGTATAGATACTGGCTGAAGGGCGGCTACTACATGACAGTCTGTTCATGGCACAACCAATTAGATTCCATGAAAGGCGATAACACCCCCTCACATGGATCACTTATTTAGATAACGTCGCAGAACACCGATTGTTATGAGGGAGGATATCAATATAACGACAGAAGAAATTATAAATATTGGCGTATATTCGCGAGAAATATCTTTTAAAAATATATTTCCTTGGCCGTGGTAAATACTTATCGCCCACAAGGACATGTAAAGTAATATAAAAGAGAAAGAAATCGACGCCGATAAAGAACTAAGGATTATGAAAAAAATGGCAAACGATTTACTCATGAAAAAATCTTTCTCTATTAGAGTCCGACATTATATGTAAATATCGCAATATCGTCTGCGTTTCTCAAGCGAATAAATGTTGGAAAGTTTTTACTTCGGCCCTCATAGCCAACGTCCAATGCCCAATTTGCAATGTGACCGGGTTCATGAATGACAGTAACAACCTGATCACGGTTTTGGGCGCTAAAAAATCTATCTCCTAAGGTTATTTTACTCCCGCTGGGCCAAGCTCTGCCAAGATCGTTTCCGATGTCTTTGTGTTCGAATTGATAATTCTTGCCATCATCGGCTAAGACTTGATCAATTGCAGAAATTTTCGACTGTACGGACGCGATTGTCGATTGACTAGAATCGCCGAATTGTTTTTCCAGAGCTGCTTCGGTTTCCTTTGCGCTATCCGATAATTCAGTGAGTTTGCCAGTTGCGATCTGGCTTCGCTCAATTGAGAGATTGCTCAGCGCAATTTGCGCATTGCCAATTGCCTCCCTAGCCTGCGCTTGGGCCGCTAACGCGGTCTCACAATCTGCAGGAGTCATATCTGATGAGCACCCTGCCATCCCTGTCGGATCGATCTTGTTCACCGGATCATTCCCGACATAGGCATAGAGGTTGAACTGATCCTCATATCCGATGGGATCGGTCTGGAGGAACCTGCCGAGGGTGGGCGAGTAGATGCGGGCCTTGTAGTAGTACATGCCCAGCTCGGGGATCCACGCCTGCCCGGTGTAGCGGAACCGCCCCTTGGTGGCGATCCCGGTCGAGCCACCGGATGCTGCATCGGTCTTTGTGGCCTGGTCCGGGATGCCGTATTCGTCATAGGTGTTGAACTGGGTGCGGTTGCCTGTGTGATCGGTGACAGCAACGATGCTTCCGCGCGGATCGGCGTGGACGTAACGCCGCAGCGTCGCCGTCTGGGTCGCACCCTCGTACCAGATCAGCGGATCGTCGGCCTCGACATTGGAGCCATGCACATAGCGGCGCAGCATGGTGCCAGCAGCGTTGTACTCGCCGATCATGGCATTGCCGTCATAGGCGAACCGCTGGATGCCCATCGGCCCGCCCGAGACCTGATAGAGCCGCCCGGTCGGGTCATAGAGCAGCTGCGCGTGCAGGGTGCCGGCATAGGACAGCGCTTGGCAGTTGGTGTTGCCCACGCCCTGCGCGCGCTTCTCGACCAGACGGTTCTCGGCGTCATAGAGGTAGACGCTGCTGCCATCAGCGGTGAGGTTGCCACTGGCGTCGTAGCAGAACGCTGCGTTGCCGGCGCTATCGTACTGGTTGAGCCCGTTGGTGGAGTAGGTGCGGGTGTATGACGCGTCCCCGCCATCCCACGAATAGCTGTCGTTGCTCTGTGTCTCGCTCAGGATCTGCGAGGCAGGGTTGCGGGTGTAGCTCCAGGTGACATCGCCCACGGTGCCGTTGAGGTTGAACCCGATCGAGCTCAGGCGCCCGGCAGGATCATAGCCAAAGCTGCGCGCGTTGGCGGTGGTGGTCAGCGCGGTCCACGCCAGCTGGGTCGGCAGCCCGCGGTTGTTGAATGTGACTGTGCCGAGCTGGGTCGTGCCTTCACGCAGCGCCGTGGCGCGGTTGAGCCCGTCGTAGTCATATGTGAAGAACTGGCTGTCCGGGTAGGTCACCTGGGTGCGGACGCCATTGGCGTTGTACTGCGAGGAGACTGTCCGGCTCACCCCGTCGGTGTTCTGGGTCTCCGAGGTCAGCCTGCCGAACCCGTCATAGGCGTAGGTGATCCCCACTCCGGTAAGGCTGTCGAACCGGGCCCTGGTCTGCAGGCCACGCAGATCGTATTCGTAGAACACGTCGCGAACGTGGGTCGCGGCGAGGCCGGTGCAGGCGGCCCCGCCGGTCGCGCACACATCCTTCACCGTGACGCGGTTCAGCGCATCATAGGTGAACGCGATCCGCCGCCCGTCGCGCTTCCTGAGCCACAACCGGTTGCCGTTGGCGTCGTAGCCGTACTCCTCGTAATCCCCCTCGTGGAGCGCGCCAGCGGTACTCAGCGCGGTCGCTTGCGTCGATGGATTGTACGCTGTCGGGCGTGTCTTCGAGGGGAACACCCAGCGGGTCTGCCGGTCGTGCCCGTCATAGCGCAGCTCGGCCCGGTTGCCGTTGGCATCCACCACCTGACGGATCTTGCCGTTGGTCGTGTAGGAGTAGGTAACGTCCGCGATCTTGATCGGGGTGCCGACCGCCTTCCTGATCTGCAGCACCTGGCCCGCGGCATCGTAAGTGGTCCGGGTGATGCGGTCAGGACCGTTCGCGCCCTCCGCCCCCAGCGTGCAAGCGCTCGCCGGGAGCGAGCCATAGATTGCCGGGTTCATGCGCACGGCGGTGCACACGAGACGGCCCGCTGCGTCGTAGCTGTACTGGGTCAGGCCGATCACGGTGACCACGCCGCCGGATCTGCCACTCATCCGCTCGGTCACCTTGCGGTTCAGTGCGTCATAGGTGGTCTCGGCGATCGTATGGACTTCGAAGTCCGTGCCCCAGGCGGCAGGCGCGGTGGTATGTGACTTCCACACTGCAAGTTCGCCGGTCTCGACCATGATGGGATTGCCCCGCTGGTCATAGGTCGTCCGGGTCGCAGGATGCCTGAGCGGACCAGGAGTACCGTCAGGGTCCGGCGCGATTGTCCCCGTAACCCGCCCCACCGCGTCGTACCGCGTCGCATATGTATGCGGCGATGCTGTTGCCTGCGCCAGTGCAGCCGAACCCGTCGCCAGCGTGCAGGCAACACCCAGCGCGAGACCCGCGCGGCCGATCAGGTGCCCCACCGCGCTCACGGGCAGGTTGCTCCCGTGCCCAGCGGCTTCGTCTCCGCGATCCGGCGCCCGAGGTCGTCATACTGGTAGCAGGTCCGCAGCGTCTGGCCGTCAGCAACAGCTGCCACGCCGCGGAGCCAAAGATTGTTAGGCCCACTATCCGGTCCGTACTCGAAGAGCGTGCGGACAAGGTCGCCAGCGCCTGCGCTGCAGGTGCCAGCAACCGGATCCAGTGTGCTGGTACGGCAACTGCGCTCCTCGGACTTGAGCCAGATCGGCTTGCCGGTCTTCACATAGCTCGTTCCGTTGCTGACCCATGCCTCGCGCTGCACGTAGTAGTACCGCGTTATCGGGGATACGCCCCCGACCGCAGGCGCAGTCATGGTCAGCAACCCGCCATGCGCGGGATCATATGTGAAGGTGGTCACATTGCCCTTCGCATCCGTGGCTGAGGTCGGCTGGTTGCAGACCTTGCGATCGGTGCAGGCCGAGGGATAGACCGCGCTCTGCGTCAGGACCGGATCGCCGCTCCCGGCTTTTGGCACAGACCTCACCTGAACGAGGTTGGCGCGGTTGTCGTAGGTGAATTCTGACCGATTGCCCTCGGGATAGGTGGTCGATCGCACGAGGCCGGGCCCACCAATGATGCTGGTCCTTCCCGGATAGGTGTTGGTCGTGACGCCGCCGAGAGCATCAGTTATGCTTGCGGGCTTTCCTCCATCAAGTGTAACCGCAGTCGTGTTACCAATTGCATCCGAGAATGACCCACTCTGCGAATCTGCCGGTTCGGGGCACTCCATGAAGGGCGCACCCGGGTAGCTGAGAAACTCGCCATTCGCGAAATCCTGCCGCAACACACGCTCGCCCAGATGCAATTCCGGATACCGGCTGCCGGGAAGCTCGATCATGTAATTGGGGTGCTGCCGACATGTCGCATAGGTCAAGCTGACCCGGCATACGCTCTGGCCCGGGTCCTTTATGCAGTTGACATGCCCACCATCATCATAGCTGTAGGTAGTGGTGTATCCTGCTGCATCAGTTACGGTTGTAAGGGCGTTGTCGGAGGCCGTGCCGAGATCCACGCCGGCGCTGTTGCTCCACGCGAGCACTGCCGTACCATAACCATAGGTCACAGAGGTCGAGCCCGCAGGACAGGCACTGCCTGGAGACACCTGCGTGGTCGAAAGATTGACGACGCATGCCTTCGTGATTCCGAGTATACCGTAGAGCGGCATGACCCCATACTCGAACAGCAGGGCATAGCCATCACTGGTAGTGACTGCTATCACCCTGCCATTCTGGTAATGGACATCGGCCCGAACGCCATTGGGAGCGATGACATGGGACAGCTTCTGCTGCCCCTGCGCTGCGTTCAGCGGATTGAACACATAGAGCGTTCCATCCTGATCGGTGAATTCGTAGCGCCCCCAGTAGTGGGATGAGCAACCGTCGCCATCCACTCCGACAAACTTCAGCTCGCGTCCATAATGATCTTCGTCATAGGGACCATAAATCCCATTGGTATTTGCCGCCGTATGAGATGGGGAATTGCCGCCAGGAAGGACGCAGGAAAGTGTATTGGCGTACTTTGCTGAGCCGCCTGACCAGCTGAGAACAAAATAATACTCTGAGCAAAGGCCAGTCCTGAAAGGCTCAGGGACGTCCTCACACAACGTGATGCCGTCAAATGTCGGCCAAGGTGCTCCGCTGACCTGCATGAACCAGTTGTGCGACCATCCAGTGGTATATGCCGCGTAAGCATAGCCAGTACCGCTGTTGTAGCTGCGTTCGAGCGACAATCCGCCCGGAAACGATCCATCGCCAATTGCAAGGTCTGTGACTTGCATCGAAAAGGCACCGCTCGGAAGATCAACGCCGCCGGGACTTTTGGTTTCAAATGACGGGGGGGGATTGAGCCCGACCGGACCGCTCTGGGCGGCAGCTGATGTCGGATAAAGGGAAGTCATCGCTATCGCCGCAAATACTGCGCAGACGAAGAACATGACGAATGATCGTAAGGTACCCATCGCGCCTAACCTGCCTCGTTCGCTAGAGTGCAGAGTTCATCGAGACCAATCCCGTAGATCCGCTCGAATGCCTGCTTGAATGCCGGCGGTGCCGATTGCGAAAGCTGGCAGGCCCGCGAACGGAACTCAGTGAAACTTTCGGTCGCGGTGCTGCAGGATACTGCACTGAATCCGCGCCCCTCGAGCGATGAAACGCGCGCCTGCGAGAGGTAAATCGTGAAGCTGCGTCCCTGTCCGTCCTTCGTGGTGCCCGCCATGCAAACAGGAGAACTGGTCTGGCCTGCAGCCTCGCTCGGAAGGACAGTAAGGGCTGCGACGAAAGCGGCAGCAAGCGCCCCGCCACTCACAACAAGCGTTTTCATGGAGCAACTCCCGTACCATAGGCGCTGGAGGTTACCTGCAACTCATCGGGTACCGACATCGAGTAACCCGGGTCGAACGCAGGCGATGGCGAAGAGTTGTAGACTGCCACACCG
>JAIYEK010000025.1 GCA_027487015.1 Erythrobacteraceae bacterium
GCCAACCTTGGCGAAATCCAGATGCGCCAGCAGGCCGCGGCCCCGGCGCTCGCCAACATCAACAGCCTTCCGGAAAATCAGCGCTTCGTGACATACGCCGAAGCGCTTGGCTTCTACGAGTTCTTCGCCGCGCGCGGCATCAGCGAAGACCAGGCGCGCACCTGCATGGCCGATTTCGCGAGCCTCGAGAAGCTCTCCAAGATCTCGGAAAGCTACAGCACCGACGACAAGATCGCGTCCACCCCGACCTTCCTGCTCAACGGCAACAAGCTCGAAGTGAGCGCCTGGTCGGAACTCGAACCCAAGCTCCAGCGCGCCGGCGCGCGCTGAGGCGGGTTCGCGGGGGCGCGGCGACATAGATGCAGATCCACCGGCTCAAGCTCAGCGGCTTCAAGAGCTTCGTCGAGCCGGCGGAACTGCGCATCGAGCCGGGGCTGACCGGCGTCGTCGGCCCCAACGGCTGCGGCAAATCCAACCTTCTGGAAGCGATCCGCTGGGTCATGGGGGAAACCTCGGCCAAGTCGATGCGCTCCGGCGGGATGGAGGATGTGATCTTCGCGGGCACCTCGACGAGGCCGCCCCGCGACTTCGCCGAAGTGGTGCTCCACGCCGAGGATGACGGCGGCGAGGAGCTGGTCGTCACCCGCCGGATCGAGCGCGGGGCGGGCTCGGCCTACCGCGTCAACGGGCGCGATGTGCGCGCCAAGGATGTCGCGCTGACCTTCGCCGATGCGGCAACCGGGGCGCACTCCCCCGCCCTCGTCAGCCAGGGCAAGATCGCGCAGGTGATCGCCGCCAAACCCGCCGAACGCCGCGCGATGCTTGAGGAAGCCGCCGGGATCGCCGGGCTCCACGTCCGCCGTAGGGACGCCGAGGGCAAGCTGCGTGCCGCCGAGGCGAACTTGGCGCGGCTTGAGGACCTGATGGCCGGGCTCGACGCGCAGATCGCCTCCTTGCGGCGGCAGGCGCGGCAGGCCGAGCGCTACACCGAACTCACCAAGCAGATTCAGGCGGCCGAGGCACGCCTGCTCTTCGCCCGCTGGCGCGAGGCAGCCGCCGCCGCCAAGGCCGCACGCGCGGCAGCCGAGGGTGCCGAAGCGCGGGTCGCCGAGGCGCAGAAGGCAGTCGAGGTAGTGCAGGCCGAACAGGCCGAAGCCGCCGCAGCGCTCGCCGAGGCGCGCGACGAACTCGCCGACCGGCGCGACGATGTCTCCGCCCATGGCCACCGCATGGCGGCGCTCGCCGAAAAGCTCGATTCCGCCGAGACGCGGCTGCGCGATCTTGAACGCCAGCGCAAGCGGCTCGAGGAAGACCGCTCGGATGCCGACCGGATGACCTCGGCTGCGGTCGAGGCGCTGGCGCGGCTCACGCAGGAGCTCGACGTGAGCCGCGCAGGCGCCGCGGCCGCCGAAGCCGCGCGGCCCGTGCTGGCCGACAAGGCCGAGGACAAGGAGCGCGCCAGCCGCGCCGCCGAACTCGCGCTCGCCAAGGCCACCGCCGATCAGGCCGGGGTCGAAGCCGAATGGCGCGTTGCCGAAGCCGCGGTCGAACAGGCGCAAGCGCGCCTCGCCCGGATCGAGGCCGAGGCCGCCCGCCTCGCCCGCACCCGCGCCGAGCTGGCCGCGAGCGGCGATCTGGAAGCCGACGTCATTGCCGCGCGCGAGGCGGCGGACGAGGCGGCGGATGACCTCGCCCGCCTGCGCGCGAAACTCGCCGAGGATCAGGCGCGCAAGGCCGACCTGCAGACCGCGCGCGATGAAGCCGCCTCCGCCCTCGCCGCCGCGCGCGCCGAACTGGCGGGCGTCGAACGCGAGCACACCGCCCTCGCCCGTGACCGCGAGGCGCGCGCCAAGCGCGAGGCCGGGCGGCAGGGCATGGCGACGCCGCTCGATTGCGTCACCGTCACCCCCGGCTACGAACGCGCGCTCGCCGCAGTGCTGGGGCGCGATGGCAAGTCCCCGCTGGGCGCGCCTGCCGGAACGCCCGACGGGCGGTTCTGGACCGGCGCTGCCGCACCGCAGCCGGTGGCCGACAGCTTGGCGAAGCGCCTGTCGCAATGCCCCGAGGAACTCGCCGCGCGCCTCGCGCTGGTGCATTGCGTCGAGGCCGACGATGCCCGCGCGCTCGCCCAGGGCGAGTGGCTGGTGACCCGCGCGGGGCACCTCAGGCGCTGGGACGGTTTCGTCGCGCGCGGCGAGGGTGCAGCGGAAGCTGCGCAGCTCGAAGCCGCCAATCGCTTTGCCGAACTGGACGCGGCCCTCCCCCCCTTGCGCGAAGCTGCCACCCGCGCCGAGGCCGAGGATAAGGCGGTGCGCGAGGAGCTTGCCACGCTCCAGACCGGCCTCGTCGCCCAGGAGCGCGGCATCGCGGGCGCCATCGAGGCCGAGCGACAAGCGCTGCGCCGGCTCGACCAGGCCGAGGCCGCCAAGGAACGCCTCGCCGCGCGCCTGGCCGAACTGGCCGTCAGCAGCAACGACCTCGAGACGCAGATTGCCGCCGCAAAGGCTGAAGTCTCCACCGCCGAAGCAGCGCGCGAGCGGCTGCCGGCCCGCGATGCCGGGCGCGCTGCGCTCGAGGCGGCGCAGGCGAAGAACGCCGCCGCCCGCGCCGCAGCGCAGGCCGCACTTGCCGAGCTTGCCGCGCAGGACCAGGCCCTCGCCGTGGCGCGCGAGCGGCTCGCCGGGCAGCAGGCCGACCACGCCGGCTGGCAAGCCCGCGCCTCGGATGCCGAGCGACGCATGGCCGAAACCTCGCGGCGCCTCGAAGAGATCGCCGAGGAACACGCGGTGATCGCCGCCAAGCCGGCGGCGCTGGCCGCCGAGATCGAGGCAGGCGAGGCAACGCGCACGCGGCTCGCGGCCGAACTCGCCGCGGCCGAGGCCGTGATGCGCGAGACCGACAGCCGCCAGCGCGCCGCCGACACCGCGCTCGCGCAGTGCGTCGAAGTCCTCGCTCAGGCCCGCGAAGCGCGCGCCAGCCTCGCCGCGCGCGCCGAGAACGAAGAATTGCGCCGCGCCGAAATGGCCCGTATCTCGGGCGAACGCTTCCAGTGCCCGCCCCCGCTGCTGGGCGAACGCTTCGGTTTCGACGAGAGCGACCTAGCCCCTGCCGCCGAGGAATCCGCCGAGCTCGAAAAGCTCACCGCCGCGCGCGAACGGATCGGCCCCGTCAACCTCGTCGCCGCCGACGAACTCGCCCGGATCGAGGCCGAGCATGGCTCCTCTGCCGAGGAACAGGCCGAGCTGGTCGAGGCGATCGCGCGGCTGCGCGGCTCGATCGGCAACCTCAACCGCGAAGGCCGCGAGCGGCTGCGCGCCGCCTTCGAGGCGGTCGACGGCCATTTCCGCGTGCTGTTCACCCGTCTGTTCGAAGGGGGCGCGGCGCACCTCGCGCTCATCGATTCGGATGATCCGCTCGAGGCGGGCCTCGAAATCTACGCCCAGCCGCCGGGCAAGCGGCTGCAATCTCTCTCGCTGCTGTCGGGCGGCGAGCAGGCGCTGACCGCCACGGCGCTGATCTTCGCGCTGTTCCTCACCAACCCCGCGCCGATCTGCGTGCTCGACGAAGTCGACGCGCCGCTCGACGACGCCAATGTCGAGCGGTTCTGCGACCTGCTCGAATCGATGGTCGCCAGCACCAGCACCCGCTACCTTATCGTGACCCACAACGCGGTGACGATGAGCCGCATGCAACGCCTGTTCGGGGTAACGATGGCCGAAAAGGGCATCTCGCGCCTCGTCAGCGTCGATCTGGGCGAGGCCGCGCTGCTGGCGGCGGAGTGATGAGCGCCCCCGACATTTACGATCCCGCCTATGTGCGCGACGTGTTTGATCGCTGCTCGGAGAAATATATTGCCTTCAGCACCGTCTGCTCGCTGGGCTTCACTGAAAGATGGCGTCGGCAATGCGTTGAAATGCTGGCGGGCCTGTCACCGGACGCACGCGGATATGACCTGATGGCGGGGACCGGCGAAGTCTGGCCCCATCTCCTTCAGGCGCACCCGGATGTCGCGGAAATCACCGCGGTCGATATTTCGGCCGGCATGCACCGCCGCGCGATGGGCCGGCTTCACACGATGCGCGCGCACAAGATTGCCTTCATCGAGGACGATGTGCTGGCGAGTGATCTGCCGGATGAGAGCGCCGACTTCGTCGTCTCGACCTTCGGCCTCAAGACGTTCAACACCCAGCAGCATGAGCGGCTCGCCCGGCTTACTGCCCGCGTGCTCAAGCCAGGCGGGCGCTTTGCCTATATCGAGGCGTCCGACCCCAAGGGGTGGGCGCTGCGCCCCCTCTATCTGTTCCATTTGAAGGTTGTTCTGCCGAGGATCGAGCAGGTCTTTCTGCGCGGCGCGCAGGACTTCGCGATGATCGGGACCTATTCAACACGCTTCGGCAATGCCTCTGGCTTCGCCCGGATGCTGGAAGGGGAAGGTCTTGATGCTGAATATCGCCGCTTCTTCTTTGGCTGCGCCACGGGCGTCTGCGGGCAAAAGCCTTTGCGCTAGGCCTCCAGCGCCGCCGCGAGCTTTGCGCGCACGGACTTCAGCCCGGCGATGATCTCGGCCATGTCCGGACCTTCGGAGACCGTGAGCCGCACGCCCGGCACCGCGTCGGGATCGGCGTCGACGCGGCGTTCGCCGGCGCGGCGGTCATCCTTGCGGCGGTCCATCGGTGACTTGGCGGCCGCGCGCAGCACCGATTCTGCACCTTTCAGGGTGTAGCCCTCACGGTTCACCAGCCGGTCGATGGTCTCGACCAGCGCGATATCGGCGGGGCGGTAGTAGCGCCGCCCGCCGCTGCGCTTCAGGGGCTTGAGCAGCGGAAACTGCGCCTCCCAGTAC
>JAIYEK010000034.1 GCA_027487015.1 Erythrobacteraceae bacterium
ACGGGGATCGAATTCCTCGTCCACCTGCGCCAGCGCCCCGGCGGCGACAAGCCCAAGGTGGTGTTCTGCACCACCGAGAACGATGTCGCCCACATCCGCGAGGCGATCAGCGCGGGCGCGGACGAATATGTCATGAAGCCCTTCGATCATGAGACGCTGCAGATCAAATTGCAGCTTGTCGGGTTTGCGTGAACCGTCCCGCCGCTCTGCCGCGGCCTCTCCGCGTCGATAACGCAGGCCGCCCCGCCGCCCGTGCCGGAGCCGCTGCTGCGATCCGGGTGATGATCGTCGACGATTCGCTGACGGTCCGCACGATCTTCAAGCGCATGGTCGAGAGCGATCCCGCGCTGGTGATCGCCGGCACCGCTGCGAGCGCCGAACGCGCCATTGCCCAGCTTGCCGAAACGCCTGCCGATGTGGTGCTGCTCGATCTCGAGATGCCGGGCATCGGCGGCTTGGGCGCGCTCCCTGCAATTCTCACCACTCCGGGCCGCCCGCAGGTGCTGGTGGTCTCCTCGCTGACGGTTGACGGGGCGGAGCACACGCTCTCCGCGCTGCAGATGGGCGCCGCCGACACGCTGCTCAAGCCGCGCCCGGGCGGGTTTACCGAGGATTACCGCGCCGCGCTGCTCGGCAAGATCCGCGCGCTTGGCTCGCGCGTCACCGCAAGCATTGCCGAAATCGAGACGCCCGCTCCGGCTGGCGCTGCTGCCGCCGAGCCCTCCTTCGTGCGCCCCGGCCTCGCACGCCGTGCGCGGCGGCCCGAGGTCATCGCGATCGGCGCCTCGACCGGCGGGATCCACGCGCTCGGCCTGCTGCTGCGGCGGCTGGGGCCCGATTTCGACGTGCCGCTGCTCATCACCCAGCACCTGCCCGCGAGCTTCATGCCGGTCTTCGCGCGCCAGATCGAGGCCGCCTGCGGGCGCCCCGCCGAGATCGCCGCCGAGGGCCTGATGCTCACCCCGGGCCGCATCGTGATCGCGCCCGGCCACGGCCATGTGGTGGTCAAGCGCAAGAGCTCGGGCGGGCTCATGACCCGGATCAGCACCGAACCCCAGCCGAGCGGCTGCATGCCCTCGGTCGACCCGATGCTCGCCAGCCTTGCCGAGGCCTGCGAGGGCCGCGCGCTGGGCGTGATCCTGTCGGGCATGGGCCGCGACGGGGTGCTGGGCGCCGCCGCGCTGGTCGATGCGGGCGGCATGATCTTCGCGCAGGACGCCGATAGCAGCGCGGTGTGGGGCATGCCGGGCGCGGTCTCGCGCGCCGGGCTGGTCAGCCTTGTCGCCTCGCCCGACCGGCTGGGCGATGCGGTGATGGCGCAGGTCAGCGCCCCCGCCCCCGCTCCCACGCCTGCCGCCGCGGCGCTCAAGTAGAGCGGCGATGGAAGCGAGCGAAGCCTCCCACCAGATCATCGCCGATCTGCTCGAAGCGCGCACCGGTCAGCACCTGACCGAGAGCCGCCGCTGGCGCGTCAATTCCGCGCTGGCGGGGATCTTCCGCGCGCATGGCATTTCCAATGTCGACCAGCTCGTCTGCCTCCTCGCCGCGCCTCCGGGCGGGCCCGAGGGCACCGACCTTGCGCAGGAAGTGGTCGAGGCGCTGCTCAACAACGAGACCTATTTCTTCCGCGACAAGCCGACCTTCGACCAGCTGCCGGGCGAAGTGCTGCCCGAGCTCGCCCAGCGCCGCCGCGATGTGCGCCGCCTGTCGATCTGGTCGGCGGGCTGTTCGACCGGGCAAGAGGTCTATTCGCTCGCCATGCTGTTTGCTGAACAGGCCGAGCGCTGGGAAGGCTGGACCATCGACATCATCGGCACCGATGTCTCGCACCGCGCGATCAACACCGCGCGGAGCGGCGTCTACAGCCAGTTCGAGGTGCAGCGCGGGCTCGGCGTTGCGCAGATGCTGCGCCATTTCGACGAGACCCCGCGCGGCTGGCAGGTGCGCAGCGACGTGCGGCAGATGGTGCGCTTTGCCCAAGGCAACCTGCTCACCGCCGCGCACCCGGGTCGCCTGCCCTTCGATCTGGTGCTGTGCCGCAACGTGCTGCTCTATTTCGACCGCCAGGTGCGCATCGACGCCTTCGAGCGGCTCGCGCGCGCAGTCATGCCCGATGGTTTCCTGATGCTCGGCGCGGGCGAGACCGTGGTCGGCCAGACCGACCGCTTCGTGCCCGCGCAGCGCCGCGCAAGCTTTTTCGAGCCCGCCGCCTCGCCGGCGCACACAGCGATGCGCAAAATCGCCTGATCCGCCGCCCTTTTCCCGCGCCGCGGAGCCCAGACTTTACCCTTCCTTAGCCGCTTATGTTTAGCACGATCCGGCAACCGCGCGATGGAAAGCGCGCTATCGGGAAACCTGTCCTTGTTTACGGCGAAGCAACCCCTGCATCTGACCCCGGTCGGATTGGTGCTTATCCCGATCGGGGTGGCGAGTGTCCTGACAGGGGGCATCGGCTTTGCGATCGGGCTGTCGGGGCGCTGGACGGTGGTCTCGCAGGCGCCGATGCTGATCACCGCGATCCTCATCTACGCCGCCACGCTGTTCTTCCTCGGCCGCAGCGGAATCGCCACGATCCGCGGGCTTGAACAGCGCGCCCATGTCGATCCCTTGACCGGCCTACCGAACCGCCATGCGCTCCATGAGGACATCCAGTTCCTCAGCCGCGGGGATGACGAGGTGGCGCTGGCGATGATCGACCTCGACAGCTTCAAGCAGGTTAACGACCACTATGGCCACGCGGTGGGCGACCAGCTGATCGAGCTGTGCGGCGAGGTGCTGCGCGAGGCTTGCGGCAAGGAAGCACGCTGCTACCGGCTGGGCGGCGACGAATTTGCAGCGGTGATGGCAGGCAAGGTCGCCGGAACGATCCTCGAAGGGATCTGCCGCGGACTGCTCGAGAAACTCGGCACGCCGCTCACCCTCGGCCAGCGCCACATCGCGGTGGGCGCGAGCATCGGGCTGACGCGCTCGACCGCCGAAAACCGCATTCCCTCCTCCGAGATGCTGCGCCGCTCCGACGTGGCGATGGACATGTCCAAGCGCGGCGGCAAGATGCGCTGCACCTGGTTCAACGAAAGCTTCGACCGCCGCCGCGAGCGCGTGCGCGAGATCGAGGACGAGATCCGCGCCGGGATTGCCGCGGGCGAATTCCACCTCGCCTACCAGCCGCTGGTCAATGCCCAGGACAAGCGCATCGTCGCGGTCGAGGCTTTGTTGCGCTGGAACCGGGGCCCCGAGCGCGATCCGCTGACCCCCAACATCTTCATCCCGGTGGCCGAGGATTCGGGCCTCATCAACCCACTCGGCGTGTGGGTGCTCCGGCAAGCGGTGTGCGACGCGGGCCGCTGGGGCGACATCACCCTGTCGGTCAACATCTCTGCCGCGCAGCTGCGCAACGCCGAATTCCCGATCAAGCTCGGCGAAGTGCTGGAGGAAACGGGCTTTCCCCCGCACCGGCTTGAACTGGAAGTCACCGAGACCTGCCTCGTGCTCGACCCCGTGGTCGCCGAACGCACCTTGGACGTGATCCGCAGCTTCGGCGTGCACATCGTGCTCGACGATTTCGGCACCGGCTACGCCTCGATCGGCTTCTTGCGGCGCTTCCGGTTCGAGAAGCTGAAGCTTGACCGCAGCCTCGTGGAGCTGGCGGGCGTCGATGACGGCAGCCGGGCGATGATGATCTCCTCGATCGCGCTCGCCCGCGCGCTCGACATGGGGGTGACGGCCGAGGGCGTCGAAACCGAAGAGCAGGCCGAGTTGGTGCGCCTTGCCGGAGCCGACCAGATCCAGGGCTGGCTCTACCACCGCGCTGTCCCCGCCGAGCAAATCGACCGGCTGATCGCCGAGCAAGACCACAACGACGCCCGTGCCAAGGCCGGGCAAACCAAGGACGGAAAGGCCGCATGAGCGCGCTTCAGGACATCGCTCTCAATCTCGAAGCCGAGGCGGCCGAGCATCAGCCCTCGCCTGCGCCCGCACCTGCGCCCGCCACCCGGCTCGGCCGCTTGTGGCATTGGTTTGCGGAGCTTTCGATCGGCAGCAAGATCACGCTGTTCTTCAGCCTCAACCTCGGCTTTGCGCTGGTGGCGGGGCTGTTCGTGGTGGCGGGCTATGTCGAACTCGGCCAGCGCGCCGAGCATATCCGCACCACCCATGATGCCGCCCTCAAGGCCGAGCGCCTGCTGGTGCAGCTCAGCGAAGGCCAGCGCCACGCCGAACTGCTGGTCGCCGATGGCGACACCGCCCGCGCCCGCGCCGCGCGCGAAGCTCTGGACCGCGCAGCCGCCAGCGCCGCCTCTCTGAGCGAACGCGGCAAGGATGCCGGCATGGAAGAGCAGGACCGGCTCGCGCTGATCCGCGAAGGGATCGAGGATCTCGGCCGTCAGGTCACCGCCTACGCCCCCGATACCGCCGACAGCACGGCGCGCCAGCGTCAGGCCTCCGAAATCGCCGCCACCAGCGACGCGGTGCTGGACGCCGCGCAGGCGCTGACCTCTGCGCTGGGGCAGGAAGCCAACGCGATGGCCGATGAGGGCGCGTCGCTGATCAGCCGCCTAATGGTGATGTGGATCGGGCTTGCCACCATCCTCACGCTCATCACTCTGTTCGCCCAGCGCTATTTCAACCGCACCGTGGGCGCGACCCTCAAGGCGATGGCCCACCAGATGACCGCGATCGCCGCCGGCACGCGCGATGTCGCGATCAGCGGCAAGGACCGCGCCGACGAAATCGGCGAGATGGCCCGCGCCACCGAAGTGTTCCACCGCGCCGGGCTTCGGCTTGAAAAGCTCAGCCGCGAACGCGCCGAACGCGCCAAGGCCGAGCTTGACGAACACGCCCGCCAGCAGGTCATCGCCGAGGAAGCGCGGCTTGAACGCGAGCGCATGATCGCCGGCATCGCCGACCAGTTCGAACGCACCGTCGGCGAAGTCGTCACCGGGGTCGTCGCCGCCTCCAGCCAGCTGCAATCGACCGCCTCGCTGATGGCCACCACCGCCGAGGACGCTTCGGTGCGCACCGGCGAGGCCGCTACGGCGATGCAGGAAGCCAATCTCGGCGCCACCGCTGCGGCCGCGGCCAGCGACGAATTCGCCATGTCGATCGGCGAGATCAGCCGCCAGGCCGCCTCGTCCGCCGAACTGGCACGCGAAGCCAGCGTCTCGGCGCGGCAGGCCGACAGCACCATCGGCGCACTCGCCGCATCCGCACAGGAAGTCGGCCAGATCGTCGAGCTGATCCAAACCATCGCCCAGCGCACCAACCTGCTCGCCCTCAACGCCAGCATCGAAGCCGCGCGCGGCGGCGAGGCCGGGCGCGGCTTTGCGGTCGTCGCCAGCGAGGTCAAGGAACTCGCCAACCAGACCAGCCGCGCGACCGAGAAGGTCGCCGAGCAGATCCGCGCGATGCAATCGACCACCGGCGCCAGCGTCAGCGCGCTGCGCTCCATCGCCGCACAGATCGAAAGCCTCGAGACCACCGCAGTCTCGATCGCCAGCGCGGTCGACCAGCAATCGGTCGCGGGCCATGATCTGGCGCGCAGCATCGATCTCGCCGCACGCGGGACCGAAAAGGTTGCGGGCCACGTCGATACCGTGCGCGACCTCTCGCTCTCGACCGGGGCTGCGGCCGCACAGGTGCTGTCGAGCGCGACCAGCCTCGAAAGTCAGGCCGCCACGCTGCGCACTCAGGTCCAGACCTTCCTGTCGCGGGTGCGCGCCGGCTGACGCTACGCGCCTTTCCGGGGTCAAGCGTTTGTAAAGTATTTTCGTTCATCAATGCTGCGCAAATGACCTGCGGGGGACGAGCGGCATGAACATGATGAGCTGGCAAGAGCGACGCGAGGAAC
>JAIYEK010000328.1 GCA_027487015.1 Erythrobacteraceae bacterium
GCGATAGTGCAGCTTATCGAGCGTCATCGCAACTTTCTGAAAACGCCCTTCCCACGATCCGAAACTTTGGCCTAGGGAGGGATGCCGCGATGTCATCACGCGTGCGCAAGACAAGGTAACGACGGCCATGAATGACCAGTTCTATCGCATGAAGCGGATGCCCCCGTATGTGATCGCGGAGGTCAATGCCATGCGTCATGCAGCCCGTCTGGCCGGACAGGACATTATCGACCTCGGGATGGGCAACCCCGACCAGCCCCCGCCGCAGCATGTCATTGACAAGCTGTGCGAAGTGGCAGCCAAGCCCGATGCCCACGGCTATTCGCAGTCCAAGGGCATTCCGGGGCTGCGCCGCGCGCAGGCGGGCTATTACGCGCGCCGCTTCGGGGTCGAGCTTGATCCCGATAGCGAGGTGGTGGTGACGATGGGCTCGAAAGAGGGCCTCTCGAGCCTTGCGACCGCGATCATCGCTCCGGGTGATGTGGTGCTGGCGCCCAACCCCTCTTACCCGATCCACACCTTCGGCTTCATCATTGCCGGCGCCACGATCCGCTCGGTGCCGACCACGCCCGACGACCATTACTGGGAATCGCTCGAGCGGGCGATGAGCTACACTGTCCCGCGCCCCTCGGTGCTGGTGGTGAGCTACCCCTCCAACCCCACCGCCGAGACCGTTGAGCTGCCGTTCTACGAGCGGCTGGTGGCGTGGGCGAAGGAGAATCAGGTCTGGATCGTCAGCGATCTGGCCTATTCGGAGCTCTATTTTGACGGCAAGCCGACGCGCTCGATCATGGAAGTGCCGGGCGCCAAGGACGTCGCGATCGAGTTCACTTCGATGTCGAAGACCTATTCAATGGCCGGCTGGCGGATGGGCTTTGCGGTCGGCAACAAGCAGCTTATCGCGGCGCTGACGCGGGTGAAGTCCTACCTCGATTACGGCGCCTTCACGCCGATCCAGGCGGCGGCCTGCGCCGCGCTCAACGGGCCGCAGGACATCATCGAGGCGAATCGCGACCTTTATCACAAGCGCCGCGACGTGATGGTCGAGGCCTTCGGGCGCGCCGGGTGGGACATCCCCCCGCCGCCCGCCTCGATGTTCGCCTGGGCCCCGCTTCCGCCCGCGCTGAAATCGATGGGCAGCCTTGAATTTTCCAAGCAGCTCCTCACGCAAGCGCACGTCGCGGTCGCGCCCGGGGTCGGCTATGGCGAGAACGGCGAGGGCTATGTGCGGATCGCCATGGTCGAGAACGAACAGCGCCTGCGCCAGGCGGCGCGGAACATCAAACGCTACCTCCAGTCGGTAGGGGTCAACAGCTCGGCTGCCTGAGCCAATTCCCGCGTTCCGATGCAAACTAATCCAAAACGGAAGCAATTCTGTCCGATATAGGTTAGTCTGCGGATAAACGGGGGGCGATGTTAGCAAGGAGAGAGCAATGGCTTCCGGCGCCGCCAAGCGGCTGACCGACCGACAGCGCGCCGTCATGGAACGGATCGATCGGCGCGTTCCGATCAAGGTGATCGCCACCGAGCTCGGCGTGTCCGAGACCCGGATCAACCAGCATATCCGCGCGCTGAAGGACTTCTACAGTGCCGCCAGCCTCGGCGAGCTGGTCGAGAACTACCGCGCCACGCTCAGCCCCGAAGCCGCCGACGCCTCGGCGCAGAATGACCTAGAGGCTTTGCCGGATAAAGAATTGCTGAAGCCCTTCAGCGAACCTGCATACACAAATTCTCAGATTAACGACGCGGCTGATCTGACTGATTTCGGCGCTCGGGATGACCCGGGCCAACTGGTCCTCAGCGATGCGATGCCGCTCACACAACAGGCACCATGGCTGAAGGCAGGCGAACCTAGGGTGGTCCCCGGAGTGCTCGATGGTGAGCATGCCGTCCTGCTGCGACTGGGGGCGATCGTCGGGATCGCCACGGGCATTCTGGCTTCGGTGATCCTTGTGGTCACGGCCGCGATGACACTCAGCGCAGCAACGGAAGGCAAGGCGACCTACTCCGCGGAAACCAAGGCGGCTGCCGGGTGAGCACCGGTGCCGCTGGAGACCACCAATGGAAAACCGTATTCTTGCCGATGCCTACAATCTGAAGAAGCTCGTGCGCGAAGCGGAGGCCCTGGCCGATGAAGCGATCATCGCCATGGCCCGGCTTAAGCAGGCGATGCTCGCCGCTCGCCAGAACCCGGCGGTTGAAGTTCACACCGGCCAGCGCGCGCTTGTCCGCCTGACCGAAGCTGAAAGCCACGCGCTGTCGATGTCGACCAACCTGCTGCGTGTGCATGACGAGCTCAGCAAGGTTGCGCGCGTCCACGCGGGCGGCGATGAAGGCATCCCCACCACCGTCCCGCCGAGCGAAGTCGAAATCCAGTCGGCCCGCCAGAACACCCCTGAGGAGCAGGTGATCGCCTGAACCAATGAGCGACTGGCTTGAACTGTTTAACGCGTACCGCGCTCCCGCCCAGCACCTTGCCGGCTTGCTGCTTGCCGCAGCAATCTGGCGCTGGGGCGGGAGCCCGGAGCGCTAGTTGGCCGCGGTGTTCATCGCGACCATGGTCGTCCCGATCTATGTTGCCCGCACGCTCGGCATCCAGACCTTCGCGGTCGGCCCTTGGGCGAACTATTACGTCCTGATCGACGTGGTCGCTGCGGTCCTGTTCGTAGGTGTGGCCCTCAACGCCAACCGCAATTACCCGCTGGGGATTGCCGCGTTCCAGCTGGTCGCGGTCGGCGCACACATGGTCAAGGCGGTGGCTGACAGCGCCTCGCCGCTGGCGATCGCCATTCTTGTGATCGGCCCATCCTATTTCCAGCTGCTGCTGCTGCTGGGCGGCTTTATCCGGCACGTCCGGCGTGAGCGACATTTCGGTCCCTACCGCGCGTGGCGCATCGCCCCGCCTGCAATCGGAGCGCTGACGGTATGAGATCGGCCCCGTCCCGCTTTGCCTTGCGCAAGGTGCCCCAATGCTGACTCAGGTCCTGTCCCGAAGCGGCGAGGGCGCTCTCACGCAGGATCAGCGCGCTGCGGCGATGATCGCCTATCTGCGCAGTCTCGTGCTCGCGCCGCCCGCGCAATACGAGCGCGGCCATGCGATCTTCCTCGATCAGCACAGCAACTGGCTGGGCGATGCGGCCTGCGGGATCGGCACCATGACGACGCTCGCGATCCGGATGCGCGCCCTGCTCGGCGATGCGCTGCGCCACGATGCGGCCGGCATCATTTTGGCGCACAGCCACCCTTCCGGCCACTGCCGCCCGAGCGGCTGCGACATCGCCACCACCCGCCGCCTCGCCCAGGTCGCGCGGGCGCTCGACATCACGCTGATCGACCATCTGATCTTCACCACCGACGCGGTTTATTCCATGCGCGCAGGAGGCCTGTTGTGAACGCGCCGCTGGCGTCAGACCATTTCCCCGGCAACGACATCACCGGCCCGCGCTTCCGCGAGGCGGGCGAGATGGTGCTGGACCAGTTCCACCGTGACGGGCGGGTTGATGACCAGTGGCTCGGCCTGCGCCCGCGCGAATTTGCGCTTCTGTGGCGGCTTGCCGCGCAGCCGGGCGAGCGCCTGTGCGAGCAGCAACTGCGCACCGAAGCCTTCCGCATCACGTTCGAACCCGAGCCCGGCGGCATCACCGCCGATATCGCGCGGGTGCGCGGCAAGCTTGCCGCAGCGGGCGTCGGCCACCTCATCTGCACCGACGGCGATGGCCGCTATTTCCTCGAGGTCCCGCCCGACCACGGTCTCTCGCGCCTCGCTGCGGGGTGACGCGGGCCACTGGACAGGGGGCGGGCGATCGGTCAATCTCGGCGCAAACACAAAGCTGCGAGGATCCGCCTGCCATGTCCGCCACCGCCACTGCCACCACGATCGCCAACGACCGCATCTCGATCACCCTTGGCGAGGACGGCGTTGCCGACGTCCGCTTCGTGCGCGCTGAGAAGATGAACGCGCTCGACCACGAGATGTTCGAGCGCATCATCGAGGCTGGCCACGCGCTTCAGCGCATGAAGGGCCTGCGCGCAGTGGTGCTGTCGGGCGAGGGGCGGGCGTTCTGCGCCGGGCTCGATCTCTCCAACTTCTCGCGCCAGCCCGCCGAGGACGAACCCTCGCTGACCGAGCGCACCTATGGCAACGCCAACCGCCCGCAGCAGGTGGCGATGCAGTGGAGGAAGCTCCCTGTGCCGGTTATCGCAGCGATCCACGGTGTGTGCTTCGGCGGGGGCTTGCAGATCGCGAGCGGGGCCGACATCCGCATCGTCCATCCCGAAACACGCCTCGCGATCATGGAGATGAAGTGGGGCCTCGTCCCCGACATGGGCGGCTATGTGCTGTGGCGCGGGCTGGTGCGCGATGACGTCCTGCGCGAGCTCATCTACACCAACCGCGAATTCAACGGCGGCGAAGCGCAGACGCTGGGTCTCGCTACCTATATCGACGAAAACCCCCGCGAGCGCGCCTTCGCCATCGCCCGCCAGATCGCGCTTAAAAACCCCCACGCGATCCGCGCCGCCAAGCGCTTGCAAGCCGGCATGTGGGAGCGCGAGACCGACGCGATCCTGCTCGAGGAAAGCATCGAACAGCACGCCATCATGCGCAGCCGCAACCAGGTCGAAGCGGTGATGGCGGAGATGGGGCGCCGCAAGCCGAATTTCGAGGACGTCTGAGCGGACGTGCGGCGCGGAAACTAGGCGCCGCCCTTGGCCGTGCCAGCCCTCTTCTCCCACGCCGGCCCGACACTCTCGATCGCATCGACCCAAATCAACCCGCCGAACCCTTGCGGAACGCCCTTGAGGTCGCCGGGATCAGTGATACCAGGCGCGCCGTTATCGCTCTCAACGTCGCCGAGAAGGATCACCGTCGTGTTTGACTTGCGCATCCGTTCGAGGAACCTGTTCGGCCAGCCCCAGACGGCGTAGCGCAAGTTCATTGGCACGCCGATGGCCCCGCCGTTGCAGCTGTCAGGCACTGAAGTGCTCCAGCCGATTTTGGCGTAATCCAGGGTGCAGGTCTTGAGGTCGGCCTTGCTGAACGCAAAACCGGCCGGATTGATGGTCTTCCACCGCGCCACCGGTCTTGCGTCTCCATAGACCATGATGCGCTCGTCAATCGCGATGTCGTGCTGCTTCAAATAGGCGAGCAGAAGATCAGCTTCGCGCACCCAGCGGCTTTTGAAGTTGAGGAGAAAGCGCTTGTCGGGAAAGGCTTGGAGGACCTCCGCCAGCGAAGGCATCATGCCCTTGCCCGCACCGCGAAAGGGAAAGGTCTTGCCGCCATCGGCAGTATATCCGTAGCCGACATCGAGCGACTGGAGATAGGCCAGCGAATGGTCCCGGGTGACGCCGGTGCCATTGGTCCGGCACTCGAGCGTCCAGTCGTGAAAGACCACGAAGGCGTTGTCCGAGGTCGGGTGGATGTCGATCTCGAGGATGTCGGCGCCTGCGCGGAAGCTGGCCTCGATCGATGGAATGGTGTTCTCGAGGTAGGCGTTTTTTGGGGGCAGCATCCGGCTTGCGGTACACGTGTCTTTGCCGATCCCGCTCCGGTCATAGAGTTGATGAACGCCCCGATGCGCCATCAGCTGCGCTTCACCTTGAGGCGCAGGCGCAAGCCACGACGCATTCGCAATATAGACCGCGCCAATCACGGCGAACGCCAGGAAAAGTAAGGCCCGCCTCCGGCTCATCGGTCAGTGCACGGCCAGCTCAATCCGCGGCAGCCTTGCTGGTTTCGGCAAACCCGATCAAATTTCCGGCCGGATCCCGAACATAAAGTTCCCGCGTCCCGTGACCCGTATCGCGAACGGGAACGACCACCTCGGCATCGCCCAGCCGGGCTTCGATCTCCGCCAGCGAGGACACATCGAGATAGATGATGGCCCTCTCCACGCGCTCTATGGCCTTGGGGTCCTGCGCGGAAGACATGGCGATCGATTGATACATCAATTCGACCTCCCCCGAGGCGAGCGCTGCAAACCCGGTCTTATCGCCAAACGGGAATGTCATCGTCGCCTCGATCCCGAGCCGGTTCCAGAAGCGCACGCACGCATCCACATCGTCTGCCAGCAGAACCGGAGTTATCTTCGTGAATGTCGGCATGGCAGTATCCTCCTGTGCAGCCACGGCGGGTGCCACGGGCGCGGCCCCGGACAGAAACAGGGCTGCAAGGCACGTCGAAAGCATTCGGAGCATGAGCACGTTTCCTATCTAGTCCAATTTAGACTAGAAGAATGCCCCAGATTGGCAAGAGCAATCTTGGTTTCGGTCGAGGCGACGCGCTATGTCTTGCCGCATGAGTTTGACGACGGCGGATCTGATCGTTCTATCAGTCCTAATTCGGGCAGGCCCGATGCACGGCTACGAGGTCTGGCAGCGCCTGTCGGATAGCGATGTCGGTGATTGGGCGAGCGTCTCGCGCGCTCAGGTCTACTATTCCCTCGCGAAGCTGCAGAAGACGCCTTTTTTGAAGCGGCTCGATGCCGAGCGCGATTCCAAAGGTCCGGAGCGCACCACGGTCTGTGCCACACCTGCCGCTGAGAAGGCCGTTGCGGCCGCGCTGGCAACGCCTGCCTGGACGAGACGCGATCCGCCGAGCCCGTTCACGACCTGGAGCGCGCTTGCCCAGGGCGCGGGGGCAGCGGTTGTTGATCAGCAGATCGCAAGACGGCGCGCCGTTCTTGAAGCGGAAATCGACCGCGAGGAAGCGACGCTGCTCTTCCTCGAAAAGGCAGCGGTGCAGGATGCCGAGATCGGTCATGCCTTGGCGAAAATGGCAATCGCACGGATGCGCGCGGAATTGGATGAACTCGGCGCGCTGGATCAGGCTTTGCGGTCAAGAGGTGATCCCGCTGAGCCGTGACAAGGCCAGCACTCCGCGCGCATGCGACCGCTCGGGGGTCACTCTCCGTCCGGGCGGCGCGCTAGCCGAACACCGCCACGCACTGAATCCCGTCGAGCACCTGCCGCCCGTCCGCGTCCCACAGCCGCAGGCGTTCCGAGGAATAGCCGGCGTCGGCGTGCTGGCTGGCGTTCTCGGCGAGGTACCAGCCCTCCCTCGACCGGCTTTCGGGGTCGAGCACGTTGAACGACCAGTTGATCGAACTGATCGGGCCCTGCCGCTGCATCGCCCGCATCGCGCCCGGCGGCATGACGTCGCCCATCAGCACCAGCGTGGACACCGGGTCGAGATCATGCGCCTCGATCAGCCGCGCCCAGCGCCGCACGGTCGCGCCGCGGTCCGCACCCTTGGGCTGGCCGTGGCGCAGCTCGAAATTCTTGGCGACGAAGGCGGGCGCGAATTGGTGGGTGACCGTCTCGTTGTCATCGGGCGGGCCGGGCCAGTCCTCGGGGAGGCCCGATGGGTGCACGGCATTGGCCTCGCGCCCCTCGCCGAACAGCCAGAAGGCGGTGAGCGCGACGCGGCCTTCGGACAGAATCTCGCTCCTCACCTGCGTGACATTGCGGCCCTGGCGGATGATCTCGGCCTTGAGTTCGATCTCCTCGCCCACCGGGGCGACGAAGGCGATCTGCCCGGCGCGCAAAGGGGGCAGGCCCGAGAAGGCGCGCACCGCCATGGTATAGGCCACCAGTGCCGAGGCCCCGCCGTAGAGCGTCCGGCCCTGCAACCAGTCGGCAGCATGGGTGAGGCGGGCGGGACCGGGCTGGCCCGTGATGGGCTCGAGGAGGCTTGCGATGGTCATAGGCGAAGCCATGCCGCGCGCCGCGGGCGGCGTCCAGACTGACGTTAGGGAAGGGTTTCCTGTTTCGCGGCCAGCTTTGGCGGCCGGGTGGGGCGGCGGGGCGAGGGGCCGGCTTCGTGCGGCAGCGCGATCCGAAACACAGATTGCCAAGCCGCTCCCGAATCGCTAGTGCGCCGCTTCCGTCCGAGGCGTAAGCCAAGGATGGCTCGGCCCGATGGCGGAGTGGTGACGCAGAGGACTGCAAATCCTTGCACGCCGGTTCGATTCCGGCTCGGGCCTCCACATCCCTTTTTGCGATTGCGAACCCGCGCCGCACGGCTTAGGGCGCGCAATCGGTAGGCCGCTTTAGCTCAGTCGGTAGAGCACATCATTCGTAATGATGGGGTCACGTGTTCGAGTCACGTAAGCGGCACCAC
>JAIYEK010000014.1 GCA_027487015.1 Erythrobacteraceae bacterium
ACGATCTTGTGCAGCGACGGGCCGACGCGGTTCACGCCGTCATCGAACACGTGGCAGGTGCGGCATGCGGCGAAAACCTTTTCGCCCGCAGCGGCATCGGCGGTGAAGCTGGCATATTCGAGCTTCGCGCCGGTGTCGGCAGCAGCAGCCGCCGGAGTGGCAGCAGCGGTTTCGGCCGGAGCGGCCGCTTCGGTCGCCGCCGGAGCAGCTGCAGTCTCTTCTTCCTTCTTGCCACCGCAAGCCGAAAGAGTGGCGAGTGCCGCCAGCGCAGCTGCGCCCATCAGGAAATTACGCTTCATGGTCGTTTGTCCTCTGAACAACTTGTTCCTCCCGCATCCCCGCGGGCCTTACTCCAGATTCTCGGGCAAGAAAAGCGGGACTTCACGCATAGCACGCGCCCCTCTCCCTAGGTCCGCATCCACCCTAACGCACGATGATGCAAGGCGGTTCCGCGCGGTCTGCCGCAAGGCGTTCCAGAAATATTGCCATGGGTGGATCGCACGCTATGGTCGCGGCCCATGGACACTATGACAAAGCCCGCCCTGCCCTGGCACACCAAGCTCGTCCTTGGCCTGCTCGCCTTGCTGCCGATCTATTTCATGATCGCGGCCTTCGGCACGAAGTTCGGGGTGTGGGGTTACCAATTCGGCCTTTTGGCGCTGACCTTTTTGGGCGGACTCATCCTGCTCGGGGTGACGGCGTTGGCCGCGCTGGTTTCGCTCATCATCGCCGCACGCGCCAAGCCGCGGCGCAACGGGTTGCTGGCCGCAGCGATCATCGGCCTGCTGCTGCCGGGCGCGGCGCTGACGCTGTTCGCGTCGGCGGTGGGCAAAGCCGGGGCGAACCCGATTTCTGACATTGCCACCGACACTGGCAATCCGCCGGTCTTCTCCGCCGAGACTATGAAAGCGCGCGCCGAGGCCAAGGCCAATCCGGTGAGCGATTACCAATCCCCGCTCGGCCAGCTCGAGCCTTACAAGGCGGCCGTATCGGACGAGCTGGCGGTCAAGAGCCTCGCCCAGATCATCACAGCCAAGCCCGATCGCCCGGCGCCGCTGCCGCTCGGCGGAGCAGACAAGGCGGCGGGTATCGCGGCGGTCAAGGCGGCGATGACGGCGATGGGCCTCACCGATATTCGCGCTGACGAAGCTGCCGGCACGGTCGAGGGCGTGGCGACGAGCTTCTGGTTCGGCTTCAAGGACGATGTCGTCGCCCGCGTCGGCGATGCGCAGATCGACTTCCGCTCGGTGAGCCGCGTGGGAGTGAGCGACCTCGGCGCCAACACCGCGCGCATCAACGACCTTCGCGCCCGCACCGAAGGCCTGCTGGGGACGGCGGCGCGCTAATCTTTCTTCCCGTTCGCCCTGAGCTTGTCGAAGGGCCGTATTTCATCTCGATGTTGGGCGCCTGCCTCAAGAAAGTGCGGTGCTTCGACAAGCTCAGCACGAACGGACTTCCCCTACGCGCTAGTCGCGGAAGGCAGCAGCAGCCATCGCGCTGCGCTGGACCACGGTGAGCGCGCAGAGCACCGCATAGGCGTAGGCGATGGCGCCGAACCATGCCGGGAACAGGCACATGGCGATGAACACCGCGATGGTCTCGGTCCCCTCGGCGAGGCCGGTGGAATAGAAAAAGCTCTTCTTGCCGTGCGCTTCGGTGGTCGCGCCGCGCTTGCCTGCGATGACGGCGAAGGCGAGGAAGCTGACCCCGGTGAGCACGAAGCTCGCCACCAGCACCAGCGCCGGTAGCGTGTTGGCGGGCGCGAGGATGCCGAAGCCGACGGGCACGGCGACATAGAAGGCGAAGTCCGCGACAATATCGAAATAGCCGCCGAGGTCGCTCGGCCCCAGCGCCCGCGCCACCGCCCCGTCGAGCCCGTCGAGCAGCCGGTTGGCGAGGATCAACGCAAGGCCCCAGCCGATATGGCCGAGCGCGATTGCCGCCGCCCCGCCGAGGCCCAACGCAAGGCCGGTGAAGGTCAGCGCATTGGCGGTCACCCCCACGCCTGCCAGCGCGCGGCCGAGGGCGTTCAAGGGCGGGTCGATCAGCGGGCGGAGTTTGGCGTCAAGCATGCAGCGTCACCCCCACGTCACCAGCCCGATCCAAGCCCCCGTCATCGCGCTGGCGAGGTTGCCCGCGACCCAGCTCTTCATCCCCAGTCCCGCCGCCTCGGCACGGCGTTCGGGGGCGAGCGTGCCAATGGTCGTGACCAGCAGGCCCACGCTCGCAAGGTTCGCCACCCCGCACAGCGCATAGGTGACGATCAGCGTCGCCCTCGGCCCCAGCGTGCCCGCCGGAAGCCCCGCAAGTTCGAGATAGGCGACATATTCGTTGAGCACCGCCTTGGTGCCCATGAGGCCCCCCGCCGCCTGCGCTTCACCCCAGGGCACTCCGATCAGCCACATCAGCGGGGCGAGCGCCCAGCCGAGCATCCGCTTGAGCGTGAGCGGCGCGCCCTCGATCAGCGGCAGGGCGGCGAGCATTCCGTCGACCAGCGCGACCAGCGCGAAGACCACTATGATCACCGCAATCACGCTGAGGAACAGCTGCAATCCATCCGCCGTGCCGCGCATGATCGCATCGATGCTCGAATCGTAGCGGAGGCCCGGGTCCTCGCTGTCCGCCTCGGTCGCGGTGTCCTCGGCGCTGCCGGGAACCATCAGCCGCGCAACAAGCAGCGCCGCGGGGATCGAGACAAGCGAGGCGGCGATCATGTGGCCGACCGCGTCCGGCACCACGGCGCGCAAGGTGGTGGCGTAGAGCACCAGCAGCGCGCCGCTGATCGTCGCCATCGCCAGCACCATCAGCTGGAACAGTTCGGCGCGGGTGGCGCGGGCGAAATAGGCGCGGGTGACGAGCGGGGTCTCGACCACGCCGAGGAACAGCGCCGCGCCGCCTGCCAGCCCGACCGGCCCCGACACGCCGAGCGAGCGGCGCAGCAGGAAGGCGAGGCCATTGACCAGCCAACGCAGCACCCCCCAGTGCCACAGCAGCGCCGACAGGGCGGAGAAGACGATGACGAGCGGCAGGATCTGGAAGGCGATGATCAGCGGCGGCTGCGCGCCATCCTTCAGCGCAAAGGGCAGCTCCGCCCCGCCGAGATAGCCGAACATGTAGCTCGATCCCTTGAGCGTCGCCGCCTCGACCGCGCTCACCGCATTGTTGACGAGGCCGACCGCCGCCCACACCGCCGGCACGCGCACGATCAGCACCGCGAGCAGGCCCTGAATGGCAAGCGCGCCGAGGATCCAGCGCCAGCCGGGCACGCCGCGGCGGTTTTCGGAGAGGGCCCAGGCGAGGCCCATCAGCACCGCGATGCCGATGATCCCGCGCAATTGGTCAAAGTACTCCACCCCGCTCAGCCCCGCATCCAGTCGTGGTAGAGCTCGACCCACACCAGCAGCCCCTCGGGCTTGTTGGCGCGCTTCCAGTTGCCCGCGGCAAACTTGTTGGCCTCGGCCATGGTCGGGTAAGAATGGATCGTGCCGAGGATCTTGTTGAGCCCGATCCCGTGCTTCATCGCCAGCACATATTCGGCCAGCAATTCGCCCGCATGCGCGCCAACGATGGTCGCGCCGAGCACCTTGTCCTTGCCGCCTGCCGGGGTGAGCACTTTCACAAAACCCTTGGTCTCGCTCTCGGCAATCGCGCGGTCGAGATCGTCAAGCTCGTAGCGCGTCACCTGCACCGCAATGCCCTGCTCGGCCGCCTCGCGCTCGTTGAGGCCGACGCGCGCGACTTCGGGGTCGAGGAAGGTGACCGCGGGGATCACGCGGTAATCGGCCTTGAACTTGCGGAAGGTCCCGAACAGCGCATTGACGCTGGCGTACCACGCCTGATGGCTCGCCGTGTGGGTGAACTGGTAGGGGCCCGCCACGTCGCCCGCAGCGAAGATGTTGGGGAATTTGGTGGCGAGGAATTCGTCCGTGGTGACGGTCTTGGCCGTGTCGACGCCGATGTCCTCCAGCCCGAAGCCGGTCAGCCGCGCCTTGCGGCCGATGGCGACAATCAGCGCGTCGAAAGGCACCGCAACCTCCGCCCCGCCCGCTTCCGCGATCAGCGTTCGGCCTTCAATGCGCACCGCCTTGTGGCCGGTCAGCACCCGCACCCCCGATTCCTCGAGCGTTGCCCGGGCGAGCGCCGAGACATCGTCGTCCTCGCGGGCGAGAACCCGTTCGCCGCGCTCGATCTGTGTGACCTCCGAGCCCAATCGCGCGAAGGCCTGTGACAGCTCGCACCCGATCGGCCCGCCGCCCAGCACCGCGATCCGGCGCGGCGCCTCGTCCATTGCGGCGAAGGTGGTCCAGAGGGTCTCGCTGGTGACGTAGCCGCTGTCTGCGATCCCCGGAATGTCGGGCACCACCGGCTCGGCGCCGCTGGCGATGATGATCGAGCGGGTGGTGAGGCGCTGGGTGCCGCCGTCATTGCGGGCGATCTCAACCGTCCAGGGGTCGATGATTGTGGCATAGCCCTTGACCACATCGACGCCGAGACCCTCGTAGCGCTCGACCGAATCATGAGGCTCGATGGTCATGATGGTCTTGAGCACCCGCGCCATCACCGCCTTGAACGGCACCTCGGGCTGGGTGGCGGTGAGGCCATAGCGGTCGGCGTGGCGCATCTGGCTTGCGACCTTGGCGCTCTTGATGATCGCCTTGGAGGGCACGCAGCCGGTGTTGAGGCAATCGCCGCCCATCTCGTGCGCCTCGACCAGCGTGACCTTGGCCTTCACCTGCGCGGCGATATAGGCCGACACCAGCCCCGCGGAGCCCGCGCCGATGACCACCAGATTGCGATCGAACTTTTTGGGGCGGGTGAAACCGGCATAGACCTTGCGGCGTTGCAGCGCGCCGATGATGCCCTTGGCGATCCACGGGACGATGCCCAGCAGCACGAAGCTCCCCAGCACGGCGGGCGAGGCGATCCCGGAAAGGCTGTCGATCCGCGCCAGCTGCGTGCCTGCGTTCACATAGACGATGGTGCCGAGCAGCATCCCGAGCTGGCTCACCCACATGAAGGTGAGCGTGCGGATGCGGGTCAGGCCCATCACCAGATTGACCATGAAGAAGGGGAAGACCGGGATCATCCGCAAGGAGAAGAGGTAGAACGGACCATCCTTCTCCAGCCCCGCATTGATCGCCTTCAGCCGCTCGCCGAAACGCGCTTCGATCGTGTCGCGCAGCACATAGCGCGAGGACAGGAAGGCGATGGTCGCACCCAGCGTCGAGGCGAAGGAGACGATGATCGTCCCCTCGACCACCCCGAACAGCGCGCCCGCCGCCAGCGTCATGATCGCCGCGCCGGGGAGCGAGGCGCCGGTCACGAGAACATAGGCAAGGAAGAACCCCGCGATCACCGCGACCGCGTTCTCCTGCTGGAACGCGGCAAGATCGGCGGACAGCGCCTTGATCCCCGCCAGCGTCAGGTATTGCCCCAGATCGAAGATGAAATAGGCGGCGACCAGCGCGGCCAGCACGGCGATGATGGCGAGTTTCTTCACGAGACTTCGATCCCCTTTGCGCCCCCCCGGTTCGCGAGGGGCCTCCGCGCGGTTACGCCCTGCGAGAAAGTGCGGCGTATTTCGCGATCCATGCTTTGTCGATTGCATGCTTGAGGGCAAGCACCCAGCCGCCTTGCGCCGAAAAGGGACCGTAGCTGAGGATCGCCGATCCGTCGCCTGTGTTGACGAGGTAAAGGCTGTGACGGCGCGGATGGTACTCCGCGAGGGGGGCTTGGCCTGTGAGAAGGCTGCGCAGGTTGGCGGCAAGCACCGGCCCGGCGAACACCGCGTGCACTCCTGCATGGGCGAGCAGGCGGTCGGTCCGCGCGGCGATGTCTCCGGCGGCGAGGATATGCGGGTGCGAGGGGGAGCGCTGGTGGGCGCCCACCGCCATGAACCCCGCCGCATCGGTCGCCACCCCGCTCGCGCGCACCCAGCCGGGCGCGGCGCTGCCAGTGGCGGCGATGACGAGGTCGGCCGGTTCGAGCGAGCGGCCGCCCGCGCTCAGCACCCCGCCCTCGAACCGCGCATCTGAAGCGAGGACCTCGATCCCCTGCCGTTCGAGGGCGCGCGCCACGCGTCGCTGCACGCCCTCGGAAAAGCCGGGGAGCAGCCCTCCCGCGCCGGCCGCCAACGTCACCTCAGGGCGGGGTGCGGCGCCTGCGAGGTTCCTGAGGCCGAAGGCGAGCTCAACACCCCCCGCCCCGCCGCCCGCGACCACGATGCGCGACAGCCCGCGCCCTGATGCGCGCAGATCGGCGAGGCGCTCCACGAGGGCACCAATGGGCCGCACCTCGACCAGCCGCGGGTCTTCGCCGAGCAGCCGCGTGCCCTGCCCCTCGCCCCCGGTGTCGAAGCTGGCGATGCCGAAGCCGATCGCGCGGCCCTCTGCCGTCGTCACCACGCGGGCTAACGGATCGAGCGCGGCGCAGCGGTCCAGCACAAGCTCCACCCCCGCGCGCTCCGCCAGCGCGGCGAGATCGACCAGCCCGTCGCCCGCGCCGTGCTGCCCCGCGAGCCAGCCCGGGACCATGCCCGAATAGCGCAAAGTCGGCTCAGGCGTCAGCAACACCGCGCGCGCGCCGCTCGGGATCCCCCGCCTGATCCAGTCGGCCAGCACAGCGACATGCGCATGCCCGCCGCCTACCAATAAGACATTGGCAAGCAGCACGTCGGCGTCAATCCGCGCAGGGTTGGTCGGTGAAGCTGCCATTACCCCCGCTTCATTGCGCGCCGTTCATCTGCCCGCAAGCTTCGCCCGCTATCGGGACGCGATACTTTATTACCTCTCATAACCTGCAAAACCCTGTATCCTCACGAATTTGCACATATTGTCCTGCACGGAACCCTCACGGCTCTCGGCCATTGTTCCCTTGCGGAACGGGACGGTTGCAATAGAGGCAAGATGGTCCGGCGGCATCTCTGCCCCCGGGCAATGCATCGCAGGCACACGGGTTTCGCAACGGAAAGGCTGACATGGCAGGCGAAGGCCAAAGTTACGGCTCGAAAATCAGCCTCGTGAAGTTCTTCAGGATCTTCTTCGACATCCTGAAGCCCGAGGCGAATTTCTACTGGCTGGCCGCCGTCTACGGCATCGGCATCAGCCTGCTGAGCCTCGCCACGCCGATTTCGGTGCAGATGCTGATAAACACCATCGCCAACACCGCGCTGACCGCGCCGCTGGTGATGCTCTCGCTTACCCTGTTCGGCCTGATGGTGCTTTCGGTCCTGCTCTATGCCATGCGGGTCCACCTGATGGAGATCTTCGCCCGCCGCTTCTATGCGCGCATGGTGGCGGAGATTTCGCTGATTTCGGTCTACGCGCAGAACCCCTTTTTCTCCGATGCCAAGAAGGGCTCGCTGTTCAATCGCTATTTCGACGTTGTTTACGTCCAGACCGCGATCCCGATCCTGATGATCGGCGGCTTCACCACACTGCTCCAGATCGCGGTCGGGTTTGTGCTGGTGAGCCTCTACCATCCCTATTTCCTCGGCTTCACGCTGATCATGATCGCGGCGATCTGGGCGGTGTGGCTGATCTGGGGCGCGCGGGCGCTGCGCACCGGGGTCGATGTCAGCCACGCCAAGCATGCGACGGCCGCCTGGCTCGACACGATCGGCGGATCGAACGGCTTCTTCAAGTCGCAGCGCCGGATCGACTATGCGCTGGACAAGACCGACGATTTCACTCGTTCCTACATCAACGAGCGGCGGCGCCACTTCCGCCACCTGTTCGCGCAGACCCTCGCCTTCCTGCTGATGTATGCCGCCGCCAGCGCGGCGCTGCTGGGGCTGGGCGGCTGGCTGGTGATCCAGAACGAGCTGACGCTAGGCCAGCTGGTCGCCGCCGAACTGGTGCTGTCGGCCGCCTTTGTCGGGGTCTCGCAGCTCGGGAGCTACCTCAACTACTTCTACGATCTGTTTGCGGCCGTGGAGGAAATCTCGCAGTTCTACGATGTCGAGCAGGAACAGCCCAAGGGCGCCGATCCGTTTGACGGGCCCGACCACACGATCATGATGAAGGGCGTGCGTGGCCGCGCGCGCAGCGAAGACGCGCAGTTCGATCTCGAAATCCCGAGCGGCTCGATCATCATGGCTGCGGCCAGCCACCACGGGGTGCAGCGCCTGTTCACCAACCTGCTCAAGATGCACGTCCTGCCGCAAGGGGGCATCGCGACGCTCGGTGGCATCGACGTGAAGGCGATCGAGGCGCACCACTTGCGCAAGAACGTCCACGTGCTCGACCGGCCGAGCATCGTCGAGATGACGATCCGCGAATATCTCGCGCTGTCCTGCCCCGACACCGCGCCGCAGCGGATGCTCGGCGCGCTGGAAACCGTGGGGCTCGCGAGCACCATCGCCACGCTCGAAAAGGGCCTCGACACGCCGCTCGCCGCGACCGGCTATCCGCTCTCGGCGGTCGAACTGCAGCAGCTGAAGCTGGCGAACGCACTGCTCGAACGGCCGCGCATTCTGGTGCTCTCGCGCCTGTTCGACCTGCTTGAGCCCGAACCGATCGAGCGCGCCGTCGCCGAGCTGCGCGCGCAGGCCTACACCACCGTGATCTATTTCTCGGGCCGCCGCATCGATCTGGGCTTCGACCGCTTCCTCTATCTTGAGGCGCACCAGCAGCGCACCTTCGCCAGCTTCGAGGCCTTCGCCGCCGCCCAAGCCCATACGGGAGGAGCCTGACCATGGCGACGCTCAAGGAAGACATGGCGCACTTCACCACCCTCGCCGCGATCCGCGTGCCGCGGGTGATGCGGGTGGTGTTCTTCATGATCCTCGCCGCGATCATCATCGCGATCGCCTTCCTTATCTATGTCCCCTGGGTGCAGACCACATCGGGCACAGGCGTGGTGACGACGCTGAGCCCCAACGAGCGCAAGCAGGACATCAACGCGCTGGTGCCGGGGCGGATCGAGGAATGGTACGTGCGCGACGGGTCCTCGGTGAAGAAGGGCGATCCGATCGTCCGCATCGCCGATATCGACCCCAACCTCGTAGAGCGCCTGCAGGCCGAACGCGCGCAGATCGCGCTGCAGCTGGAAGCCGCCAAATCCGCGCTCGCCACCGCCCGGCTCGACGAACGCCGCAGCCGCGAGCTGTTCGAGGCGGGGCTTGCTGCGCGGCGCGATTACGAAGCGGCGCAGATCCGCATCGCCGAGCGCGAAGGCCAGGTCGCCGCCGCCGAGGCCGCGCTGAACCGCGCCGACGTCAACCTCTCGCGCCAGTCCGAACAGATCGTGCGCGCCCCGCGTGACGGCTTCATCCAGAGCCTCAACGCGGGCGATGCGGCGACCTTCATCAAGGCGGGCGACGTGCTAGCGACCTTCGTGCCCGACGGCGCGGCGCGGGTGATCGAGATCTTCATCGACGGGCGCGATGTTGCTCTCGTGCGCCCGGGCGATGCCACCCGCATCCAGTTCGAAGGCTGGCCCGCGGTGCAGTTCTCCGGCTGGCCCTCGGTCGCGGTCGGCACCTTCGGGGGCCGGGTGATCGCGGTCGACCGTTCGGCGCAGATCGACGGCCGCTTCCGCGTGCTGATCGCCGAGGAAAAGCTCGAAGGCATCGGCTGGCCCGAGGAACGCTACGTCCGCTTCGGCGCGGCGGTGCAGGCCTGGGTGCTGCTCGAAACCGTGCCGGTCGGCTACGAGATCTGGCGCCAGCTCAACAACTTCCCGCCGCAGCTGCCGGCCCCGGAAAGCAGCGGGACCCCGAAGTGAGGCTTGGCCGAAGACCTGCCGTGCGGCTGCCTTTGGCGGCGCCCCTGCTGCTTGGCGCGCTCCTGTGCGCAGGTGTCATGCCCGCGCCCGCTGCCGCGCAGGACATCGCCCCCAATCCCGAGCCGCTCGAAACCGCGCTGAAGACCGGCCCGCTCACGCCGGATGAGGTCCTGCGCTCCTCGGCGCTGACTTTCCCGCAGGTGCTCGAAGCCTTCGAGCGCGAAGCCGCCGCGCGTGCCGACCAGCTCGGCGCGGACGGGGCCTTCGACCTGATGCTCAAGGGCGAATATTACGACCGCCTCACCGGCTACTATTCGGGCGGCTACGGCAAGGTCGAGGCGCGCCAGCCCTTGCGGCTCTATGGCGCGGAGGTCTTCGGGTCCTACCGCGTCTCCGACGGCGATTTCCCGACTTACGAGAACTACAATTACACCAACGCCTTAGGCGAAGTGAAAGTCGGCGCACTGTTCTCGCTGCTCAGGAACCGCGATATCGACAGCCGCCGCTTCGCCATCGAGGACACGCGCCTTGCTGCCAGCCAAGCGAGGCTCGACGTTATGCTGGTGCAGCTCAACGTCCAGCACGAGGCCTTGCGCGCCTATTGGCGCTGGGTTGCGGCGGGCGAGGAGATCCGCGTCTTCGAGGAACTGCTCGAAATCGCCGAGGCGCGGCAGGTCGGCCTCACCCGCGAGGTCTCCGAAGGCGCCCGTGCGCGGATCGCGCTGACCGAGAACGAGCAGAACCTGCTGCGCCGCCGCACGTTGCTGGAACAGGCGCGGCGCGATTTCCTCACCGCCTCGAACAGCCTCGGCTTCTACTTGCGCGGCGAGGCGGGCCAGATGGTCATCCCCACCCGCGAGATGCTGCCCGACATGGCGCGGATGCGCGGCGTGCCCAAGCCCGAGGCATTGGCCGCGACGCCGGTGAGCGAGGTGATCCAGAACCGCCCCGAGCTCCAGACCTTCAAGCTCGCGCTCGAGCGCGCCAACAACCGGGTCGCGCTGCGGCAGAATGACCTGCAACCCAAGCTCGACGCCTCGGTCGAGCTGTCGCGCGATTTCGGCCAGATCGGCCCCGGGGGTCCAGGCTTCGATTCGACCGACACCGTGGTCGGCCTGACCTTCTCGGTGCCGCTGCAACGCCGCACCGCGCAAGGTGCCGTCCAGCGCGCCGAGGCCGAACTGCGCGAGACCGAGCTGCGCCAGCGCCGCATCACCGACCAGATCACCACCGATGTCGCCAACATCCTCGCCAGCCTCGGCGCGGCGATCAAGCTCGCCGATCTCGCGGACGCCGAGGTCAAGCAGGCCAACGCGATGGTGCAGGCCGAACGCACTCGGTTTCGCCTCGGCGCGGGCGAGTTCTTTCTGGTGAACGCGCGCGAGGAAACCGCCGCCAACGCCCGCATCAGTGCGATCCGCGCGCAGCTCGCCGGGCGCCTTGCCGAAGCGAGCTACAACGCGGCGACGATGAACCTGAAGGCGCTAGGGCTGGAATAACCGCCCCGGCGCGTCTCAGCGAAGATCAGAAGGTCACGCTCGCCATGATCTTCTCGACTTCGGCCTTGTCGCGCTCGAAGAAGTGGGTGGCCGGCGCCAAGAAGCTGATCAGGTAGAGCTGGCCCTTGACCATGGTCCCGATCGCCATCCCGCGGCGCTTGAGCGGGCTGCCCTCGACCGAATATTCAAAGGCGAACTTGACCGCGTCCTGGCCGCCCAGCTTGGCCGGTTCGACCGAGGTCATCTGGAACACCGAGGTGCTCAGCACGATCCGGGTCGAGCTTTCGTAGAACTCGGGGATTTCAGTGATGTCCATCGTCGCCGAAAGCTGGGGGAGCGGACGCTCTTTCTTCTGGGCGTCCCGGTAGAGCGTCGTCCCTGCGGGCAGGCCGGCCACGAAATAGAGCTCATTGAGGTTAGTGCCGTCACGCGTCCAGACCTCGCCCTGCTTGATCGGGCGGACGCTCCAGCGGTTCCAGTTCTCGGACGGGGTGGCCTTCATCGTGCTCTTGGCGACCGCCACCGGCTTGTCTTCCTCGACGATCTTCCACCCGGCAAGGACGGGGGCGGCGGGCAGCGCGATCAGCGCCGCGGCAAGGGCAAAGACGGACAGCCTTTTCATCATTGTACTCCTGCTAGGGTGCTCACCATGGCGCGATCCGGGGCATCGGGGACGCGGCCGAGATATTCGAGAAAATCGGCGCGGGCCTCATCGGCGCGGCCTGCCTTGCGCAGCGCATAGCCGCGGCCGCGCCACAGCTCGGGCAGATCGCCGCCGCGGGCGATGGTGTCGGAATAGAAGCCGACCGCCGCTTCCGCATCGCCCGGCGCGCCGCGGCGGCGGTGGAATTCGGCACGGGCAAAGCCGGTCCACGGTGTCCAGCCATTGGCCTTGTCGATCGAATCGATGAGGAACAGGCTGCCGCCGTCATCATTGAGCTTGAGCTGATCATCGAGGAACTGCGGCCACCATGCCGCAAGCCGGGTGCGGTAGCGCTCCAGACCGTTATCGGCGACGGGGTTGATCGTCTGCCCGGCGATCGCCGCACGCAGGTAATCGACCCGGGCCTGGCTCGGTGGGTGGGTCGCGAACATCCCGGCCTTGGCCTTGCGCTTGTCCTTGTCGCGCCCGCGCGCCACCAGCGTCGCGTCACGCTCGTCGAGCATCTGCTCCCAGATCAGCGGCACCTGCGCAGGATCGTAGCCCGCATCGATGAGGAGCTTGAGCCCGTCACGGTCGGCCTCCTCCTCCATCTCGCGCGAGAAGGCGAAGAGCGATTCGAGCATGCCGATCGAGAACAACAGGCCGACCCCGGTCAGGGCGAGGAAGGCGGCCGCGTTACTCTTCTCCTTGGCCTCGCGGAACAGCTGGAGGCTGTGGCGGCGCTTGAAGTGGGCAAATTCGTGACCCATCACCGCGGCCAGCTGCGCCTCGTTCTGGGCGCGCAACAAGAGCCCCGACCACACCGTCATCACCCCGTTGGGAGCCATGGTCGCGTTGAAATAGGGCGAGCGCAGGACGTAGAGGCGGATATTGGCGCATTCCGGCCCGACGGTGCGGCACAGCACCTCGCGCAAGTATGCGTTGAGCTCAGGGTCGCGGATCACCTGCTGCGAGATCTTGAGCGAGCGCTCGGCCTCCGCCATCTGGTGCCACAGCCCGCGCTCCAGATCGTCGGACGGCTGGTAGGGACCCTCGAAGGTGCCCTCGACAGCCGGTACGGGCGCGGGCGGCGCGGCATCCTGCCCGGCAAGCGGGCTCGCCGCGGCCAGCGCCAGCAGGGGCAAGGTGGTGAGAAGAAGTCTACGCATCGGGCGATCCCAAGCGGCGCCTGCCGAGGCAGGCTGCCGTTCCCTTTCGAAGCCTGCGACTCGCGGGCCTCAGCCCGGAGCCTTGGGGAGAACCGCGCCGGCGCGCAGCGGGAAGCCGTCCATCAGCTGGCCGACGCGCTTTTCCGCGCCGTCCGCTTCGCGCGGGTCACCGCCCATGGCAAGGTCGGTGTTGAACCACACGACATCGCCGGTCGAAAGATCGACGAGGCCAGCATAGCCGACATGGATGCCCGAAGGCACCATCACGCAGACCCCGATCAGGCATCCGAGCATCCCCGCCGCCTGCGCCGCCTTGCGGCCGCTGTCGCCATAGGCGTCGTTGGTGAAGACGAACATCGCGTAGTCCGCGCCGGTCGCTTCGCGCAGCTTGGTGGTGCCGGGCCCGAGCGTCCAGTCGAGCGTGTTGACCTTGCGCGGGCGGGCGCTAGGCGTCTTGGGATCGCTCACCAGCTTCTGCTTGGTGGCAAGCGTGTCGCCGACCGTGACATGGGTAAAGATCGCCCCCGACACCGCCTCGAAAAGCGCGCGGTATTCGGTCAGCACTTCGGCGTTCTCGCCTTCGAGTTCATCGACGAACTGGAGCTGGGCGTTGAGCAGCTCGGCGCGCTCGATCAGCTTGGCCTTGATGTTGGTCCGCGCGGTCTCGGTCCAGTCGGCATTGGGCTCGATGATCCCGCCTGCCTTCTGCGAGCCGACGCTCACATCGGGGCGGAAGACCACGATCTTCATGCTGCCGTCGGTGGGGAAGGCGAAGCCGTCGCGGGTGGTGTCGCCCGCCATCGCCGGTGCCGAAAAAGCCAGCACGCTCGCCCCTGCGAGAGCGATCACGCCCGCACGCACATTCTTCAAATTCATCGATTGCGCCCCCGAATTGGTAGTCAGTGATGAAGTATCATATGATTCTTGGCCCGCAACGGCTTTCTGAAAGCACAGACAATTTTCGGTGCAGTGGTGCGCGAACGCCGCAATCCGGTCAGATTTTTCCCCGCAGCGCCTGATAGGCAGCGGCCGCCACGGTGTTGGCAAGGTTGAGCGAGCGAATCACATTGGAGCGCATCGGCAGCTTGAACATTCGGTCCGCATGGCGCTCGATGATCGCTTGGGGGATGCCCTTGGTCTCCTGTCCGAAGACGAGGAAGGCGTCCTCGGGGTAGTCGGGCTCATAGAAGGACCTCGCGCCGAACTCCTCGAACAGGAATAGCTGGTCCGCCCGGGGCGCGCGGGCGGCGAGGAAGGCGTCCCAGCTCGCGTATTCGATGAGCCTGACATGCGGCCAGTAATCGAGCCCCGCGCGCTTGACCCGCGTGTCGCTGATCTCGAAGCCCAGCGGGTGGATCAGGATCAGCTCCAGATCGAGCGCCACACAGGTCCGCCCCACCGCGCCGGTGTTGCCGGGGATTTCGGGCTGGACGAGGACGATTGCGGTCATGCTGCGGCTTCGGCGGCGAGATAGTGGCGCAGGGTCGAGAAGTGCGAGAGGCCGTCCAGCATCGTCACCTGCGGGCGGCTCGGCAGCGCGGCGGCGAGCGCCTCAGCCATGGCGGGCGGGGTCCAGTCGTCCTCGCTCCCCTGCCAGATGCTCACGGGCTGGTGGACCCGCGCGAGATCCGCGCGCCAGTCGGTGACGTAGGCATGGATCTCGGCGGTGTAGGCGGCGCGGCTGCCCAGCAGGCTGTGGCGCAGCGACTGGGCGAGCGCGGCGATGAAGCGCGGATCGGCGGCGAGCGCGCGGTCCTCGCCCTTGGCCGTGGCCATCAGCGCGGCGGCCATCTTGGCGGGCGCAAGCCGGGCGGCCAACGCCTGAGCGAAAGTCAGCGCGGCGAAGGGCACTCGCCCTGGCCGCGCCGCACGAAACACCGGCGCGCCCGCCATCCCTCCGAGAAAGTCGCCAAGCTGGAGTGGCGCTGCGGGGGAGACGAGGTCGATCCGCTCCACACGCTCACTCAGATGCGGTGCAACCCGCAAGACCGCCGCCGCGCCGAGGGAGAAGCCGACAAGCCGCAGGGGACCATCGGGGAACTGGCCTGCGATTTGCTGGGCGAGACGCGCGAAATCTCCTCCGCGCACCGCGACATGAAACCCAGCCGCCCGCGCCGCGATCTCGGGGCCGAAGCCCGCAAGCTCCGCCGCCGAGCCGGGCAGGCCGTGGAAATAGAGTGTCGTTGCCGGCACGGCTTGGGGCAATTCAGAAGCGCTTGGGGACCACGCCGCCGGTCCGCAGGTCGATCACCGCGCCCTTGTCATAGCCCAGCACGCCGGGGACCGGGGCAAGCCGGTTGGCGAGCAGGCGCGCCGGTTCGCGAAACGCGCCGACCGCGTGATATTCCGCCGCCTGCACGGGCAGCGCGGCAAGCTGTGCGAGGCTCGGCTTGGCCGTTGCGGGACGCAGGCCCACCGCGAACATGGCATAATCCTGGCGCATCTTGGGGCCCAGGTTCGTGTCCTCGGCTAGCTCGGGAAAGCCGCTCGGCTTCCATGCGAGCGTGATCAGGACCGCCCCCAGATCGGTAATTTTGCCAGCCTCGGCCTTGAACGACACCGTCCCCATGCAGTTGCATTGCCACAGGAATTTGTTGAACCCGGCTCCGTAGAAGACATAGTCCCCGGGCGCGGTGGCGATCAGGAACAGGCGGTCATTGCCTTCCTTGGCGAGGAACTTGCCGTTCTCGATCTGGAAGAGATTGGTCGCTGCGGTGTATTCGAAATCGAAGTTCTCGATCGGCCCTGCATCCTTTCCCGCCTTGGCGTGGGCCGCGGCCTTCGCCTCGCGGTAGGCGGCAAGTTCGGCCGCGCTCGGCTTGCGCAGGAACACCGGCTGGAGCTTGGTCGACACCGACTCTTCCGGCATCCGGATCAGGAAATAGGCCTTGTCCGGGGCGAGCGTGATGGCGCTTCCGGCGCGGAAATGCTGGAAGGCGGGGCCGTCCTGCGCGAGGGCTGCGGCCGGAAATCCAAGCGCGAGCAGCGCGGCGATCATCAGGCGGAGCATCATGAGGTCACCTTCGGCGTGCGCGGAACGGGGCTCGATGCGATTGTCGCCTGAAGGTCGATCAATGCGGCGGGGTTGTCGCCTTCGTGGATCTGCTTCCACATGGGCTCGGTCACCGAGTAGCGGTCATAGCCGCGCGGCAGCATGCAGGCCATCATGACCTCCTGACGCAGGCTGCGTTCGAGCGGCCCGGCGATGATCGAATAGATGGCGAGGCCGACCAGCCCGTAGCTGCCGTTGAACACGATCGGGTCGGCCAGCCGGTCATTGTCTTCCCAGGCGACGAAGGCCGGCATTTTGAGCTGTCTGCCGTGCACCGTATGCACCGCGCATTCGGCAATGTCGGCCCGGGCCGCCTCGAAGCTGGCGCCAGCCTTGTGGAAGACGAAGTATTTGAGCTCGTTGCCATACTTGCCATCGGCCGCGACCAGATCGGGCACGGCGATGGGCGGCGCAGGCGGCGGCGGGGGCGAGTATTGCGCCGCCAGCGGGCCTGCGATCAGAGCCGCCGCCGCAACAAGTGGAACGCCGCAAAACCGCATCAAACCCCTCCACCCCAAGTCTCTGCGCGCAAACCTAGAGCGGCCCGCCCGCAAGGCAAGCGAAAGCCTAGCCCAGCTTGGTCTTGAGCAGCGCGTTCACCACCGCCGGATTGGCCTTGCCCTGCATCGCCTTCATCGTCTGGCCGACGAAGAAGCCAAACAGCGCTTCCTTGCCAGCGCGGTACTGCTCGACCTTGTCGGCATTGGCAGCAATGATCGCGTCGACCGCGGCTTCGATGGCGCCGGTGTCGGAGACCTGCTTGAGGCCCTCGGCCTCGGCGATTTCCTCGGGTGCGCGGCCGGTCTTGAGGACGATTTCGAAGATCTCCTTGGCCTGCCCGCCGCTGATCTCGCCCTTGTCGGCCATCGCAAGGATGCTCGCCTGCGCGGCGGCCGTGGCGTGGGCAAGGTCGGCGTCATCGCCCAGCGCCTTGATCACGCCGGGCGCGACCGAGAGCGACCAGTTGGCGACCTGCGTGGCGACCGCGGCGTCGTCCTTGCCGGTCACCTTCGCGGTCTCGGCCAGCAGCGTCTCGAAGCGGGCAAAGGTTTCGACCTCGGCGGTCAGCTCGCGCGCGTTGTAGGGGGTGAGGCCGAGCACCTCGACATAGCGCTTGCGCTTGGCGTCGGGTAGCTCCGGGAGCGAGGCGCGGCAATCGGCGAGGAAGTCGTCCTCCAGCACCAGCGGCAGCAGGTCCGGATCGGGGAAGTAGCGATAATCGTGCGCGTCTTCCTTCGAGCGCATCGTGCGGGTGGTGCCGGTGCCGGGGTCGAACAGGCGGGTTTCCTGCACGATACTGCCCCCGCTTTCGAGCACATCGACCTGCCGCATCGCCTCGTGCTCGATCGCCTGCATGACGAAACGCACCGAGTTGACGTTCTTGGTCTCAGTGCGCGTGCCAAGCCCCTCGCCCACCTTGCGGACCGAGACATTCACGTCGGCGCGCATCGAACCTTCTTCCATGTTGCCGTCGCACGAGCCGACATAGCGCAGGATCGCGCGCAGCTTGCGCAGATAGGCACCAGCCTCGGCAGGCGAACGCATGTCGGGGCGGCTGACGATCTCCATCAGCGCCACGCCCGAGCGGTTCAAATCGACATAGGACATGGTCGGGTGCTGATCGTGCATCAGCTTGCCCGCGTCCTGCTCGACGTGAATGCGCTCGATGCCAATGACCTTGTCCGCCTCGATCCCGGCCTTCTCATCCGCCTCGATCAGCAGCGAGCCTTCGCCAACGATCGGGTGGTAGAGCTGGCTGATCTGGTAGCCCTGCGGCAGATCGGCGTAGAAGTAGTTCTTGCGGTCGAAACGCGACCACGCGTTGATCTGCGCGTCAATCGCCATGCCGGTGCGCACCGCCTGACGGATGCACTCGGCGTTGGGCACGGGCAGCATCCCCGGCATCGCGGCATCAACGAGGGAGACCTGCGCGTTCGGCTCGGCCCCGAAGGCGGTCGCGGCGCCGCTGAACAGCTTGGCGTTGGAGGTGACCTGCGCATGGACTTCAAGGCCGATCACGACCTCCCATTCGCCGGTTGCGCCCTGGATGCGGTAGTTGCTCATCGCTCTTTCGTCCTGATCCAACAATCTTCTTTGTCCGTGTGACGGACATACACAAACCGATCCCTGTCCGGCCGGCGATCCTCGTCCGGGATGGTGTTTTCCCAGACCTCGATTTTGTAGCCCGCGATCCGAAGGGGTTTTCCCTTTGGTCGGTACTGCTCACTCTTCAATTCCGACGCCATGGCTTCATGCATCGCGCAATTAGATCCGCCTTCCTCGCGCGCATTCTCGACCTGCAAACCAGACGGAACCGCAGCGAGGAGGAACGCGAGCATCACCATGTGATCTCGGCCAGCCTATTCATCGCTTTTGGCCTCATCCTCGATCACCTTGCCATCCGGCCCGAAGCGCATCTCGCCGTGATCGACGTGTTTTCTCACCCAATTCGCGACCATGAAGGTCAGCGGCACCGCCAGCATGACGCCGATCCCGGCGATCCAAAGCGGTGTGTCGGCGTTCATGGTTCAAATATCCGTTCGTGCTGAGCTTGTCGAAGCACTGTACTTCACTTGGACACCTGCGCTCAAAGAGAAAGACAGCCCTTCGACAAGCTCAGGGCGAACGGAAAAGAGAATTTACCACCACTTCTCCGGCTTCGCGGTGAAGCCCGCGCGCTCTTGGATCGCGAGGCCTGCATTGAGCACGCCCTGTTCGTCGAAGGGCCGGCCGACCAGCTGGAGGCCCAGCGGCAGGCCATCGGCGTTGATCGTGGCGGGGACACTCATGGCGGGGAGGCCCGCGAGGCTGGCGGGGACCGCGAAGACGTCGTTGAGATACATCGTCAGCGGATCTTCGTTCATCGAACCGAGCGGGAAGCTCGCCGTCGGCGTGGTCGGCGCGAGGATCACGTCGCACTCTTCGAACGCGCGGGCGAAGTCGCGGGCGACCAGTGCGCGGACCTTCTGGGCCTGGGTGTAATAGGCGTCGTAGAAGCCGGCCGAGAGCACATAGGTGCCGATCAGGATGCGGCGCTTGACCTCGTCCCCGAAGCCCGCGGCGCGGGTGGCGGCGTACATGTCCTGAAGGCCGACGCCTTCGGGCAGATCGCGCAACCCGTAGCGCACGCCGTCATAGCGCGCGAGGTTCGAGGAGGCCTCGGCAGGCGCGACGATGTAATAGGCGGGCAGCGCGTACTTGGTGTGCGGCAGCGAGACGTCGACGATCTCGGCGCCCGCGTCCTTCAGCCAGGCCTTGCCCTGCTCCCACGAATCGAGGATCGCCTGATCGGTGCCCTCCATCCGGTATTCGCGCGGGATGCCGACCTTCTTGCCGCGCAGGTCGCTGTTCAGCGCCGCTTCCCAATCGGGCACGTCCATCTGGAGGCTGGTCGCGTCCTTGGGATCGAACCCGGCCATCGCGCCGAGCATGATCGCGCAATCCTCGACCGAGCGCGCCATCGGCCCGGCCTGATCGAGGCTTGAGGCGAAGGCGACGATGCCCCAGCGCGAGCAGCGGCCATAGGTGGGCTTGATCCCGCAGATGCCGGTGAAGGCCGCAGGCTGCCGGATCGAGCCGCCGGTGTCAGTCCCGGTCGCAGCAGGTGCGATACGCGCGGCGACTGCCGAGGACGAGCCGCCCGAGGAACCGCCGGGGCTCATCGCGGCGTTGCTGCCTGCCTTCTTCCACGGCGAAGTGACGTTGCCGAAATAGGAGGTCTCGTTGGACGAACCCATCGCGAACTGGTCAAGATTGAGCTTGCCCAGCATCCCCGCGCCCGCGTCCCACAGCTTTTGGCTGACGGTGGATTCGTAGCGGGGGGTAAAGCCTTCGAGGATGTGCGAAGCGGCGGTGGTCTGCACGCCGTTGGTGGCAAACAGGTCCTTCATGCCGATCGGCACGCCCGCCATTGTGCCCAAAGTCTCGCCTGCCGCGCGCGCGGCGTCGACCTTGTCGGCGGCGGCAAGCGCGTGGTCGGGGGTCGTGACGATGAAGGCGTTGAGAGCCGCAGCCCCGGCGACCGCGGCGTTGAAGCCTTCCGCCACTTCGCGCGCGGTGAAGCTGCCATCGCGCACACCGTCGCGGATTTCTTTGACACCGAGAGAGGTGAGGTCAGTCACTAGCAAACTCCGTTCGTGCTGAGCCTGTCGAAGCACCGTTTTTTCTTGTTCGACGGCAGCACTGAAAGAAAAGCAGCCCTTCGACAAGCTCAGGGCGAACGGGAGAGGGAACCCCCTACTCGATCACCTTGGGCACGCCGAAGAAGCCGTGTTCGGCCGCAGGCGCGTTGGCGAGCACGTCATCGCGCTTGCCGCCGCCGGTCAGCGGATCGGCATCGACCACATCGTCGCGCAGGCGCAGCGTGTTGGGGATCACCGCCGCCATCGGCTCGATCCCCGTCACATCGACCTCGCCCAATTGCTCGACCCATTGGAGGATGCCGTTCAATTCCGGGACCATCCGTTCGAGCGCTTCGTCATCCATGCGGATGCGCGCGAGGCTGGCGATCTTGGCGACGGTTGCCTTGTCGACCGACATTGCTCAGCGCCCGCCCTTACTGGCCCGGAACGCCCTGGGGCGCGCCCTGCGGGGCCTCGCCACCGGGAGCCGCTCCGCCCGGACCTTCACCGCCGGGTGCGCCCATCTGCGCCTGCATCTGGTCACGCAGCAGCTGGAGATTGCGCTCCACCGTCGCGCGGCTGAGGATGCCGGTCACTTCGATCTCGAACTCGAGATCGGCGTTGGGCGGGATCGGCGACTGCGGCGGCGGGCTTGCGCCATA
>JAIYEK010000250.1 GCA_027487015.1 Erythrobacteraceae bacterium
GCGATCCAACGCGAGACGGGGGGCAACCTTGCCGAGACGCTGTCGAACCTTGCCAACGTACTGCGCATGCGCGCGCAGATGAAGCTCAAGATCAAGGCGATGAGCTCGGAATCCAAGGCCTCGGCCTATATCGTCGGCTCCCTGCCTTTCCTCGTCTTCGGCGCGATCTTCTACATCAATCCGAACTACATGTACCCGTTCTTTACCGATGACCGCCTGATCGTCGCCGGGCTGGGTGCGGGCGTGTGGATGGGCCTTGGCGTGTTCATCATGGCCAAGATGGTCAACTTCGAGATCTGAGCGCGAAGGGCACCAGAACCATGATCGACCAACCCACCGGACCCTCGCTGCTCGGCTTCGACGTCATCCTCGTCGGGACGATGCTCGTCGCCATGGCCGCCTTTGCGACCATGCTGGCGATCTATGCCGCGATCACGATCCGCGATCCGATGGCCAAGCGTGTCCGCGCGCTCGAGGCGCGGCGCGAGCAATTGAAGGCGGGGATCGTCACCGCCGCATCGAAGAAGCGCACCAGCCTGGTCCGCCGCACCGACACGACCGACAAGGTCAAGTCGAGCCTCGACCGCCTGAACGTCCTTCAGGACAGCCAGATCAAGACCATCCAGCAGAAGCTGGCGCATGCAGGCTACCGCAACAAGGAACTCGCGGTGCTGATCATCGGCATGCGCGCCATCGCGCCGATTGTCGTGGGCGCGGGGATGGGCCTGCTCATCTATGTCGTCGAATTCTGGCCCGACTGGGGCCCGATGACCCGGCTCGGTGCCTTCGCGATGTCGGTGTTCCTGTCCTACAAGGGCCCGGAACTCTATCTCAGCAACAAGGCCTCGAAGCGCACCAAGGAAATCCAGAAGGGCCTGCCCGATGCGCTCGATCTCCTGGTGATCTGCGCCGAAGCCGGTCTGACCGTCGACGCCGCCTTCAACCGCGTCGCCAAGGAACTGGGCCGCGCCTATCCCGAACTGGGCGACGAATTCGCGCTGACCGCAATCGAGCTCTCGTTCCTCAACGAACGGCGGATGGCGTTCAACAACCTCGCCTACCGCGTCAATCTTGAGGCGGTGAAGGGCGTGGTCACCACCATGGTCCAGACCGAACGCTACGGCACCCCGCTCGCTTCGGCGCTGCGCGTGCTCTCGGCCGAATTCCGCAACGAGCGCATGATGCGCGCTGAGGAAAAGGCCGCGCGTCTGCCGGCGATCATGACCGTGCCGCTGATCGTGTTCATTCTGCCCACGCTGTTCGTCGTTATTCTCGGCCCCGCGGCCTGTTCGATCAGCGACAACCTCGTCAACTCGAGCGTGGGCAAATAACAACCCCGGGACGGCCGGAGCGGGATCAGTCCTGCTCCGGCCCTTCGGGTGCAGGGTCGGCGAGCCGCATCGCCCGCGCCCGCAGCCGGGCGAGCAGATCGCGCAGGCGCGCCTCTTCCCCGCCTTCAAAACCTTCGAGCAATTCGCGCTCGGTCGCGCGCGCCAGCGGCATCACTTCGGCATGGATCGCGCGGCCCTCGGCCGTCAGCGCCAGCAGGTGCGAGCGGCCGTCGCCGGGATTGGGCACCCGCGCGATGAGGCCGCGCTCCTCGAGCACCCGGGCCGCGCGGTTGACCGCGACCTTGTCCATCACTGTCGCCGCAGTCAGCCCGCGCTGGGTGAGGCTGCCGCCGGTCGCCTCGGCATCGCCCAGCACCGCCATCACCCGCCATTCGGGGATCTTGAGCCCGAAACGCTTGCGGTAACGCTCGGCAATCAGGCTGCTGACCGCGTTGGAGGTGACCGAAAGCTGGTAGGGAAGGAAGCTCGCAAGCTCCCCACCCTCTTCATCGGGCGCGTCGTCACTCATAGGGCCGCTCGTCCCACCACGGGTAGAAATCGGGCATGTCGGCGCTGACCTTGCCGGGATACATCGCGCGGCGCTTTTCGAGGAAGCTCGCGATCCCCTCCTTGGCGTCGGCCCCGCGGCTGAGGCGGTAGATCGAGCGACTATCGATCTTGTGCGCCTCCATCGGGTGGTCGGCGCTCGCCAGCCGCCACATCATCGCCCGGGTCATTGCTACCGAAATGGCCGAGGTGTTGTCGGCAATCTCGCGCGCCAGCGATTGCGCGGCGTGGAGCAGGTCCTCAGGCGCGTGGATCGAGCGCACCAGCCCGCCTGCCTTGGCTTCCTCGGCATCGAAGATCCGGCCCGTGTAGCACCATTCGAGCGCCTGCTGGATGCCGACAATGCGCGGCAGGAACCAGCTCGAGGCCGCCTCGGGCACGATCCCGCGCCGCGCGAAGACGAAACCGTAACGCGCGGTGGTGCTCGCAAGGCGGATGTCCATGGCGAGCTGCATCGTTGCGCCCACACCCACCGCCACGCCGTTGCAGGCCGAAATCAAGGGCTTCTTCGATTCGAACAGGCGCAGCGTCAGCAGCCCCCCGCCGTCGCGGACCTTGGGGTCGGAAAGGTCCTTCACCTCGGTCGGATCGGAGAACACCTGCCCCCCGCCCTCGGGCGTGAGGTCGGCGCCGGCACAGAAGGCGCGCTCGCCGCTACCGGTGAAGATCACCGCGCGGACCGCGTCATCGGCGTCGATATCGTCCATCGCCGCGATGATCTCCTCACCCATGGTGCGGGTGTAGGCGTTCATCTTGTCGGGGCGATTCAATGTGATGGTGGCGATGCCGTCAGCCTTGGCGACGCTGATCTGGGTGTATTGGCGCATGGCAGATCCCTCTCCTTGTAGACCCCCGTGATGCCACGCGCGGTGCAAAAGGAAACCCCCGCAAAAGCGATGGGGGCCATGCCACATGACAGCACGGACCGGCGGGATGCCCCCAGGCATCACCCCTTCACTTAACTTTAGTTAGATTTTCGATTGCGCAGATACGGGAACGTGTGACAGAGCGAGCCGGCGTCTTCTTCTCTCCCGGCGCGCCCGCGTTCCGGGAGGTGAGCGGGGTCGAAAGGCTCCGGTCGGAGGGGTCGGCCGGCTGGGCACGACCTCTCCGACAACTCCTTCACCTCAGGCAAGCGCCTTGCGGCAATCCAGCGAAATCAGCGCGGGGCCATCCGAATCGCGCCGTCGAGGCGCACGTCCTCGCCGTTGAAATAGCCGGTCTCGATCATGGTCATGGCGAGCTTGGCATATTCCACCGGCAGTCCGAGGCGCTTGGGGAACGGCACCGATGCGGCGAGCGCATCACGCACGTTCTGCGGCGCGGCGGCGAGCAGCGGGGTGTCGAAGATACCCGGCAGAATGGTGTTCACCCGAATGCCCTCGTTCATGAGGTCGCGCGCGATGGGAAGCGTCATGCCGATCACGCCCGCCTTCGAAGCGGAGTAGGCGGCCTGGCCGATCTGGCCGTCTTCGCCCGCGACCGACGCGGTGTTGACGATCGCCCCGCGCTCACCGAATTCGTCGAGCGGATCGAGGGTCATCATGCCAGCCGCCGACTTGGCGATGCAGCGGAAGGTGCCGATCAGGTTCACCTGGATGACGAAGTCGAAGGCCGAAATCGGGAAGTGCTTGATCGAGCCATCTTCCTTCGAGCGGCTGGCGGTCTTGATCGCGTTGCCGATCCCGGCGCAGTTAACGAGGATGCGCTCCTGCCCGTGGGCTTCGCGCGCCTTGGCGAAACCGGCGTCGACGTCTTCGTCCTTGGTGACGTTAACGAGGCAGAACACGCCGCCGATTTCGGCAGCAAGCGCCTCGCCCTTTTCGGCGTTCATGTCGAAGATCGCGACCTTGGCGCCCTTCGCGGCGAGCGCGCGCGCGGTGGCCGCGCCGAGGCCCGAGGCACCGCCGGTGACGACGGCGGGGGTGTTGGCTGAAACTTCCATGTTGTATCCTCTCAGGTAGGGGTAATCAGAGCGCCTCGATGATCGTGACGTTGGCGACGCCGCCGCCTTCGCACATCGTCTGGAGGCCGTATTTCTTGCCATGGCGCTTGAGGCCGTGGACGAGCGTCGCCATCAGCTTGGTACCGCTCGCGCCGAGCGGGTGGCCGAGCGCAATCGCGCCGCCGTGGACGTTGAGCTTTTCGGGGTCCGCGCCAGTGTGCTTGAGCCATGCGAGCGGGACGCTGGCAAAGGCCTCGTTGACTTCGAACAGGTCGATGTCGTCGATGGTCAGGCCGGCGCGCTGCAGCGCCCGGTCGGTCGCGAACAGCGGTTCTTCAAGCATGATGACCGGATCGCCGGCAGTCACGGTGAGGTTGTGGATGCGCGCGAGCGGCGTCAGGCCGTGGGCCTTCAGCGCCGCTTCCGAGACCACCAGCACCGCCGAGGAGCCATCGCAAATCTGACTCGAGGACGCCGCGGTGATCGCGCCATCGGGCGAGAGCAGCTTGACGCCCGCGATGCCTTCGAGCGTCGCATCGAAGCGGATGCCTTCGTCGATGGTGTGCATCTGGGTGCCTTCGGGCGTCTCGATCTCGACCGCGACGATTTCGCGCTCGAACGCGCCGGCCTTGGTGGCCGCAATCGCGCGCTGGTGGCTTTCGTAGGCGAAGCGGTCGAGATCGTCCTTGGTGAAGCCGTGCTTCTTGACGATCATCTCGGCGCCCATGAACTGGCTGAAGTTGACCCCCGGCCACTTTGCCTCGAGCCCGGCGGCCTTGCCGTAGAGGCCTTCCTTCATGTGCAGCGTGACATTGGAGCCCATCGGCACGCGGGTCATGCTCTCCACGCCGCTGGCGATGACCACGTCCTGCGTCCCGCTCATCACGGCTTGCGCGGCGAACTGGATCGCCTGCTGCGAGGAACCGCACTGACGGTCGATGGTGACCGCAGGGGTCGATTGCGGGAGCAGCTTGCTCGCCAGCACGCCCATGCGGCCGACCTGAAGGGCCTGCTCGCCCGCTTGGCTGACGCAGCCGGTCACGACATCGTCGATCGCTTTGGGGTCGATCCCCGAGCGCTCGACGATCGCATCGAGCGACTTGGCGAGCAGATCGACGGGGTGCACCCCGGCAAGGCGTCCACCACGGCGGCCCCCGGCGGTGCGGACGGCTTCGACAATATAGGCTGTGCTCATGATCTCTCCTCCTGTTCGGTTCCTCACGGGACCGCGCCGGGCGAAATCGGTTGCGCTTCGCCACTTGCTTGGGTCCACCGCCTATTGAAGGCGCGGGGGCAAATCAAGCGGTCAAAAATGCCCGTCCCAGACTGCCCCCGCCGCTCGCCGCCGGGTGCGCCAGCCTTGCCATCGGCGACACCCCACAAGCCATCCGATCGAATGAGCGCGCGGCAAGATTCGGCCGAACCGCACAGCCTGCATGTCGCGCCATACCCGCCGCAGCGCCGGACAAGGCACCGGGCTCCGGCAATTCTAACTCATGTTACTTCCATATATTAAGAATGTTGCAGATATGCCACCGCTCGAAACATTTCTGCATGCAAACAGCAACATGGCCTTCACACTCGTCTCCCCTTCGGCGAGGCACGGGGCATGGAGGCGCGACGTTTCGCCATTCCAATCCATGTCCGGGACAAGGGACCGAGGTTGCCGTTTCGGCATCGCTTGGCGCCCGCGTTCCGCCCCCGTGACGAACCAGAGGAAGACAACATGAAAAAGCATGCCAGCATCAAATTCGGTGCTGCCAGCCTTGCGCTGGGCATCGCATTGGCAGCAGCGCCCGCAATGGCTCAAGACGAAGACGTCAGCACCGACGCGGCAGCCGACGAACCGGCCCAGTCTATCGTCGTGACCGGCTCGCGTATCGCGCGGCCCGAGGTTGATTCGGCGGTTCCGGTCGTCTCGATCGGCGCTGAAACGATCCAGACCGATGGTGCGCAGAACATCTCGGACATCCTCAACGAACTGCCGCAGGTCGGCCTCGGTTCGACCCGCACCAACTCCAACTTCCTGACCTCGGGCACGGGCATTGCCACGGTCAACCTGCGCGGCCTCGGCAATTCGCGCACCCTGACGCTCGTCAACGGCCGTCGCTTCATCAGCGGCTTTGCGGGCGACTCGGCAGTCGATCTCAACAACATCCCGACCGATCTGATCGAGCGGGTCGAAGTCGTGACGGGCGGCTCCTCGGCCGTTTACGGGTCCGACGCAATCGCGGGCGTGGTCAACTTCGTTCTGAAGGAGAAGTTCGAAGGCGTCTCCATTCGCGCCCAGGCCTCGCTGACCGGCGAAGGCGACAACCCGCGCGAGTTCGTCAGCGTCACCGGCGGCACCACCTTCGGTGCCGATGGCCGCGGCAACATCATGGCGAACTTCTCCTATGACCGCGATGGCGGCCTGCGTTCGCGTGACCGCGCGATCTCGGCCGAGGACGCCAATGGCCTGATCCGCGGGCCCGGCGCCTATTCGTCGTTCGCGCCGCAGGGCCAGTATCAGCTGCGCGGTGCCAATGGCGAAGTCCAGTCGGTTCTCCCCGGCGGGACGGCGACCTTCTCGTTCAATCCCGACAACTCGGTTGCGCTGATCCCCGGTCTTGGCGCCGTGGGCTTCGGTTACAACCGCAACGGCGATCGCTTCATCTCCACCCCGGTCGAGCGCTACCTCGGCACCGTGATCGGCAACTACGAGATCACCGACAACATCGAGGCCTTCGCCGAAGCGACTTGGGCCCGCGTGACCTCGAACTCGCGGCTTGAGGCCTTCGCGCTCGATATCACGAACGACATCTACTTCCGCGACGTCGATCCCTTCGGCATTCCGATCACCAACCCGTTCATTCCGACCGCGGTTGCCAATGCGATTGCCGCAGCCAATTCCGACGCTGACCCGACCAATGACGTCGACTCGATCTCCGGCCGCCGTCGTCAGAACGACGTGTTCGACCGCAGCAACACGGTCGAGCGTCAAACCTGGCGTGTCGCGGCAGGCCTGCGCGGCGATATTGACCGGTTCAAGTGGGAAGCCAGCTTCGTCTATGGCCACCTCAACGACTTCAACGCCTCGGAAGACATCGACAACAACCGCTATCGCAATGCGCTGAACGCAGTCCGCGTCGGACCAGGCAACGTCCTTGGCGTCGATATCGTCTGCTCGGATGCAGCTGCCCGCGCCGAGGGTTGTATCCCGTTGAACCTGTTCGGCTTCAACACCGCCGATCCGCGCGCTGCGTCCTATGTCCAGGCCGTGGTTCCGAAGTCGGAAGAGATCACCAACGAACAATATGTCGTGAACGCCTCGATCTCCGGCACGCTCTTCACGCTGCCAGCCGGCGATGTCGGCATCGCGCTGGGCGGCGAATATCGCCGCGAGACGACCTTCGACGATCTCGACATCCTGACCAACACCGGCGGGAACTCGGGCAACCTCATCCCCGACCTTCGGGGTGAGTTCGACGTCTGGGAAGTGTTCGGCGAAGTCAACGTTCCGCTCCTGTCCGAGCGGCCGTTCTTCGACTACCTCGGTCTGATCGGTGCGGCACGCTACTCCGATTACTCGACCATCGGCACCACCTTTAGCTGGAATGCCGGTCTGGAATGGGCTCCCATTCCCGACCTCCGGTTCCGCGGCGTCTACGCCGTCGCCAACCGCGCGCCGAACCTCGCGGAACTGTTCAGCGCTCCCAGCGAAACCTTCGCTGCCGTGACCGATCCGTGCGATGGCACCACTGCGACCAATGACCTTGGCGGGCTCGGCGGCGAATGCCGTGCCATCCCCGGCGTGGCAGCGGCCATCGCGGCTGACGGTACCTTCGATTACACTCTGGCAGACCTCCAGGGGATCAACGGCTTCGTCGGCGGCAACCAGAACCTGCAGGAAGAAACGGCCAAGACCTACACGATCGGCGCGGTGTTCACGCCGACCTTCGTGCGCGGCCTCACGCTGACGGTGGACTACTA
>JAIYEK010000230.1 GCA_027487015.1 Erythrobacteraceae bacterium
ACCATGGACGCACAAGCTGCAGCTCTTCTCGGTGCCGGTCTCGCGGCGATCGGCGCTGGCCTCGCCGCGCTCGGCGTGGGCAACGTGTTTGCCTCGTTCCTCGAAGGCGCGCTGCGCAACCCCGGCGCTGCCGACGGCCAGCAGGGCCGCCTGTTCATCGGCTTCGCGGCTGCCGAACTTCTCGGCCTGCTGGCCTTCGTGATCGCCGTTCTGCTGATCTTCAGCTAAGACGAAAAGCGGTTCGCGCCGGGTGAGGCCATGCGCCTTCGCCCGGCGGGACCGTTCACACGGCGTTCCGGCTAAAGGTTCAACATGCCTCAGATCGATCAAATCTCCGAAACCCTGACCAGCCAGGTGTTCTGGCTGCTGGTGTTCTTCGGCCTCACCTTCGTCCTTGTGGGACTGGGGATGGTGCCCAAGATCCTCGGCACGGTGGAGATGCGCGACAACCAGATCGCCGGCGATCTCGCCGCGGCTCAGGCTGCCCGCGATGCGGCGACGGCTGAGGAAGCGGCCTGGCGCACCCGTGAAAACGCCAACCGTTCCGCTGCGCAGGCGCTGATCGGCGAGGCCAAGGCCAAGGCGGCGGCCGCCAGCGCCGCCAAGCTTGCCGCCGCCCAAGGCCGGCTCGATGCCAAGCTCGCCGAGGCCGAGACTGCGATCGAGGCCGCGCGCACCAGCGCGATGGCCGAGGTCGAGGGCGTCGCTGCCGATGCCGCGCGTGACATCGTCGCCCGCGTCGCCGGGGCCGATATCAAACCCGCCGCCGCTAAGGCTGCGGTCAAGAAGGTGATGGCGCATGGCTGACATCCTGACCCTGCTCGCCAGCGGTGCCGAGGGGCACCATGCCGAGCCGAGCGTCTTCGGGCTCGACACCTACCAGTGGGTCGCGCTGTCGATGGCGGTGCTGATCGGCGTGTTCATCTGGAAGAAGGTCCCCGGGATCATCACCGGCGGGCTCGATGCCAAGATCGCCGCGATCCGCGCCGCGCTCGATGAAGCCAAGACCCTGCGCGCCGAGGCCGAGGCCCTGCGCGCCGAATATGCCGCCAAGATCGCGGGCGCCGAAAAGGACGCAGAAGCGATGCTGGCCGGCGCGCGCGAGGAAGCCGACGCGATCCTCGCCAAGGCCGAGGCCGACAGCGAAGTGATGGTCGCCCGCCGTCAGAAGATGGCCGAAGACAAGATCGCCGCCGCCGAGCGCGCCGCGATCGCCGACGTGAAGGCCCGCGCGGTCACCGCTGCGGCGGCCGCATCGAAGGTGCTGATCGCCAAGGCGCATGACGGCGAGGCCGACAAGAAGCTCGCCGACGAGGTCATCGCCTCGCTCTGAAGCCAGCGCGGTTCGAAACACGAAAGGGCGGTCCTGCGGGGCCGCCCTTTTCGTTTGCGCCTCAGGCGCCCGGCACGAACACCACCTTGCCTACCAACTCGCGCCGCGCCATCGCCTCGAAACCTTCGCGCCAGCGGGAGAGGGGGAGAGTGCGGTCGATCGCGGGGGTAATCGCGCCCGCTTCGGCGAGGCGGGTGATGGCGGTCTGGATTGCGCGGCCGCGTTCGGGGAAGCGGCGGGCATATTCTCCAGCGCGCAAGCCGATGATGCTGAAGCCCTTGATCAGCGGGATGTTGGTCGAGACGTCGGCGATCCGCCCGCTGGTGAAGCCGACCACCATCAGCTTGCCTCCGAAAGCGACGCAGCGGGTGGATTCGTCGAACACGTCTCCGCCGACGGGGTCGAAGACGATGTCGGCGAGCGCGCCGTCCGTCAGCTCTGCCACAGCCTCGCGAAAGCGCCCCTCGGCGGTTATCACAGCTTCAGGGCGGGCGAGGGCGGCGATCCGCTCGGCCTTGGCCCGCGAGCCCGTGGTGGCGATCACTCGGGCACCTAGGGCGCGTGCCAGATCGCAGGCGGCCAGCCCCACGCCGCCGCTCGCGCCGTGGACGAGCACCCATTGGCCTTCCTCCAAGCCGCCAAGCTCGACCAGCCCGGTAAAGGCGGTCGAATAGGCCGCGCCCATGGCTGCGGCGGCAGGGAAGTCCATCCCAGCGGGCATGGGCGAGAGCTTGCCCGCCGGCACGCAGGCCACTTCCGCAAAGGCGCCGGTCTTGTTGCCGCCCATCACACGGTCACCCGGCACAAAGCCGCTGGCGGGATCGGCGTCCAGCACCTCGCCCGCAAATTCGAGGCCGCTGGTGAAGGGCACCTCGGGTTTGAACTGGTACTCGCCGCGGGTCATCAACAGGTCGGGGAAGTTAAGCGAGGCCGCACGCACCCGCACCTTGACCTCGCCCGCGCGGCGCTCCGGCTCCGGCAGATCGGCGAGCGTCACGCCCGACAGGTCGCCCGACAGGCGCTCGACACGCAGCGCCTGCATCAGCCAAAGATCGACAGGTCGAGCGTTTCGGAAGGCCCGAACCACACCACGTAGCGGGTATGGTCGGCAAGGTCGTTGCCCGAGAGGCCATGCGCGAAAATGGTCAAGTCGCCGCGCTCGTGCAGCGCCCACAACGTGAACTGCGCGAAGGTCTCCGGCGACATCGACAGCTGGCACGATCCGCGCGGGTGCGGGCCTATCGGGGCGAGGTGGAAGCGGCCGACGGCAATCCTGAAATGCTGGCGCGCGCGCTCGGCGAAGGCCTGCGCGGTTTCGACCTCGTCGGCGTCATAATAGATGTGGGCGTGAAAGCCCCGGATCGCCCCCGGGTTTTCCATCGATCAGAAATTGTCCTTGGCCGCCCGCAGCGCGGCGAAGGTCTCGGCCGGGGTGTTGCCGCCCCAGCGGGCCATCATGTCGGGATCGTCGGCACGCAGGAAGGGGTTGGTGGCAAGCTCGCGGCGCAGGGTGGTCGGCACGGTCGGCTCGTCCTTGGCGCGCTTGGCGGTGATCTCTGCGGCATAGTCCTGCAGCGCGACGTTGTCGGGATCGGCGTGGAGCGCAAACTTCGCGTTCGACGCGGTATACTCATGCGCGCAGTAGAGCAGGGTCTCGGGCGGCAGCGCCTTGATGCGGCTGAGGCTCTCCCAGAATTGCCCGGGCTGGCCCTCGAACATCCGCCCGCAGCCCAGTGCGAAAACCGAATCGCCAACGAAGGCGATGCCCGCTTCGGGTAGGTAGAAGGCGATATGGCCGTTGGTGTGGCCGGAGACGTCGATCACCTGCGCTTGAACGTCGCCGATCATCACCACATCGCCTTGCGCCACGGTGCGATCGAGCGGGAACTTGCCGGAGACCTCGGCGGGGCCGAGGATCGTGCAGTCGGTCGCCTCCTGAATATGGGCATTGCCGCCCGCGTGATCGGGGTGCCAGTGGGTGTTCCAGATCTGGGTGATCTTCCAGCCCTTCATGTCCGCTTCGAGCAGGTATGCCTTGGCGTCGGGCGTATCGATGGCGACGGTTTCGTGGCTCTCGGTATCGTGGACGAGATAGCCGTAATTGTCGCTGAGACAGGGGAACTGGTGAACGTGGATCATGGCCGCGAGCTTACCCCTGCGATCCTCAATAGGAAAGGCCCGCCTGCTCGGTTGAGCGGGCGGGCCTTTCTACTTGGCCGAGGCGGCTCGCCCCGCAGGGGGCGAGCGTCTCAAATTCAATCCTGGCCCTTCTTGAGCGCGGCGCCGAGGATGTCGCCGAGCGAAGCGCCCGAATCCGACGAGCCGAACTGCGCCACAGCTTCCTTTTCTTCGGAAATCTGACGCGCCTTGATCGAGAAGTTGGGCTTCTTCGAACGGTCGAAGCCGATCACCATCGCGTCGATCTTGCTGCCAACCTGGAAGCGGTCGGGGCGCTGCTCGTCGCGGTCGCGGCCGAGGTCGCTGCGCTTGATGAAGCCGGTCGCGCCGTCTTCACCAACCTGCACTTCAAGGCCGCCGTCGCGCACTTCGAGCACGGTGACGGTGACGGTCTGATTCTTGCGCAGGCTCGAACCGCTCGAGACCGCTTCAGCCGAAGGCGCGCCCTTTTCGAGCTGCTTCATGCCGAGGCTGATGCGCTCCTTCTCGACGTCCACATCGAGCACGATGGCCTTGACCATCTCGCCCTTGCGGTGGAGCGCC
>JAIYEK010000182.1 GCA_027487015.1 Erythrobacteraceae bacterium
CGCTTCAGCTTCGATTATCCCTATCCCACCGCGCAGTCGGTCAACGGGCCGGTGGGCGGGATGGAATATCCGATGATCACCTTCAACGGCCCGCGCACCATCCTCAACAAGGACGGCACGCGGACCTACACGCTGGCGGCGAAGACCGGGCTGGTCGGCGTGGTGATCCACGAGATCGGGCACATCTACTTCCCGATGACGGTCAATTCGGACGAGCGGCAATGGACCTGGATGGACGAGGGGATCAATTCCTTCCTCGATTCTGTCGCGGGTTACGAATGGGACCCGAACATGCCGTGGGGCCGCAGCCTGCCGCGCGACATGGTGAGCTACATGGTCTCATCGAGCCAGCAGCCGATCATGACCCAATCGGATTCGGTCACCGACCTCGGCGCCAATGCCTATGGCAAGCCGTCTGCCGCAATCCACCTGCTGCGCGACACGATCATCGGGCGCGAGCGGTTCGATTTCGCCTTCAAGGAATATTCGCGCCGCTGGAAGTTCAAGCGCCCGACCCCGGCTGACTTCTTCCGCACCATGGAGGAGGCATCGGGCACCGATCTCGACTGGTTCTGGCGCGGCTGGTTCTACTCCACCGATCACGTCGATATCAGCTTGGATTCGATCTACCGCCTGAAGGTCGACACCCGCGATCCCGACATCGACCTTGCCCGCCGCCGTCAGGAGCGCGCCGACGAGCCGGAGCCGGTTGGCATCGGCCTGAACGAACAGCAGAACCTGCCGATCTGGGTGCTCGAAAACCCAGGCGTCACCGATTTCTACGACAAGAACGACGAGTTCACCGTCACTCCCAAGGATACCAAGGGCTACAAGGAATTCCTCGACGGCCTCGCCCCGTGGGAACGCGCGGCGTTCGAGCGGGCGGTTAAGGAGGACGCGAACTACTACGTCCTCAATTTCTCGAACAAGGGCGGGCTGGTGATGCCGGTGATCCTTGGCCTGACTTTCAAGGACGGCTCGACCGAGAAGCTCAGCATCCCGGCCGAAATCTGGCGCCGCAATGCGCGCGAGGTGGCCAAGCTGCTGGTCTATCCCAAGGGCAAGGAGCTGGTGCAGGTGGTGGTCGATCCCGATTGGGAGACGGGCGATGCCGACATCGAAAACAACCACTACCCGCGCCGCATCATCCCGAGCCGGATCGAGGCCTTCAAGGACGAGCAGTCCAAGGCGCGTGTCAGCCGCGATCTGATGGGCGAGACGGCGGGCGCGGTGCCGGACGGGAAGAAGAAGTGAGCCTGCTGCGCCGTATCCTGCTGGCGCTCGCGCTGGTGCTCGCCCCGCTGGGGGCGGGCATCGGCTATGCGCACCAGCAGAAGATCGCGATCAGCACGCTGACCCTCAACCCGCGCACCGGGATGATCGAGATCGCGCATCAAGTGCCGGTCCACGATGCCGAGCACGCGCTCACCGCGCAGGGGATCAAGAGCCCGGACATCGTCGGCAGCGAAGCGAGCCGCGAGGCGTTTGCGGCTTATGTCACCCGCCGCTTCCTGCTCGAAGTCGGCGGCACGCTCGCAGCGCCCGCCTATGTGGGCAGCGAGATCATCGGCGGGAGCCTGTGGGTCTATCAGGAGGTGCCCGCGCCCGCAGGCGGCACTGCGGCGGCGCTGCGGTTCGATTCGCAGATCCTCACCGATGTCTGGGCGCGGCAGGAGAACCGGGTGAACATCGGCGGCGGCACGGCGCCCGAGACCTTCATCTTCAAGGCCGGCGATCCCCCGCGCGAGGCGATGCTCAAGTAGGTCAGGCCCGGAGGCGCTCGGGTGCGTCGGGGGCACCGAAGCGCGCTTGCAGATCGCCCAGCAGCATCGGTCGGCCAAAGCGGTAGCCCTGCACATGGCGCCCGCCGATCGCGCGCACGAAGCTCTCCTGCTCCTCGGTCTCGACGCCCTCGATCACAACCCTGAGGCCCAGCGAGTGGCCCATCTGCACGATCGCCTGAATGATCAGCCGCGACTGGTGATCCTGACCGATGGCGGCGATGAAATCGCGGTCGATCTTGACCTTGTGGATCGGGAAGGCGCGCAGGTGGGTCAGGGACGAGAACCCCGTCCCGAAATCGTCGAGGCAGATCGTGAAGCCGCAATCGTCGAGCATCGCGAGCGACTGGTGCAGGTGTCCGCTGGCATCGAGCAGCATCGTCTCGGTCACCTCGATCGAGATGTTGTGCGGGCCCAGCGGGCTGTCGTCGATCACGTCGATCAGGTGCTGCACGAAATCGCCGCGCCTCAAGTCCGCGTCCGACAGATTGATCCCGATCCGCGCCTCGGCCCCGAACAGCGCGAGCACCGCAGGACCATCGGCCACCACCTGGTCGAGCATCACCCGGCTCACCCGGCGCGAGAGTTCGGGATCGAGCAGCGCCGAGAACACTTCGCTTGCTGCGATGATGGTCCCGTCCTCGTCCCGCAGCCGCAGCAGCGCCTCGACCGCAACCACGCGGCCGGTGGGAAGCTCGACGATCGGCTGGTAGGCGGCGATCGCGCGCCCGGTGTTGAGCGCGCTGCGCAGCCGCGCGATCGCGTGCTGGCGTTCGGATTGGCGCCGCTCGATCTGCTCGTCCCAGCACACCACCGCGCCGCGCCCGGCTTCCTTGCCGCGGTAGAGCGCAAGGTCGGCGCGGCGCATGATCTCCTCGCTGCTGCCCGCGGTGTCCATCCGCGCGACCCCGCAGGTCGCCCCGATCCGCAGCATCGTGCTGCCCAAGGGCGGCATCTCGCCCAGTTCGGCGATGAGGTCGTCGAGGAACCCGGTCACCTCGGCCAGCGTCATCCGCGGCGGGAACAGCAGCGCGAATTCATCGCCGCCCCAGCGCGCGAGGAACACGCCCGATGCGGTGCGCAGCTGCAACTGGCCGGCGATGGTCTCGAGCACGCGGTCGCCCACGAGGTGCCCGAGCGTGTCGTTGACGTCCTTGAACCCGTCGAGATCGAGGAGGGCAATCGTCACCGGCTCGCTCTCGACCCGCTGCATTGCCCGGGCGAGCCGCTTGTCGAAGCTCGCGCGGTTGTAAAGCCCGGTCAGCCGGTCGCGTTCCGCCGCGCGCTTGAGGGCAACATTGCGCAGGTGTTCCTCGGTGCAATCGAGGATGATGCCGGCCACGCTGTCAGGCTTGCCGTCGACATCGACCCGCTCGCCCATCACGCGGATGCGGCGCGGCTCGCCGTCGGGGCGGCGGATGGTGGTCTCGAAGCTGAAAGGCTCGCCATCCGCGACCGCCTCCTCGAGCCTTGCGCGGACCATCGCCTGGTCTTGGGGCTCATACAGCCCGAGCGCCTCGGCCACGCTCGGCACGCGGCCCGGCGTCAGGCCGTTGATGGCATAGACCTGATCCGACCAGCTGAGCTGCCAGCCCGGGATGTCGACCCGCCAGCTGCCGACATTGGCAGCGCGTTCGGCCTGACGGAAGATCTGGCTCTTCTGCCGCAGCGCCGCGTTGGCGCTGCTGAGCGCGCGGGTGCGGGAATGGAGTGCGATCGCCTTCTCGGCGAGTTCGGCGAGCATCGCCAGCGGGGCGATTTGCTCGGCGCGGAAGGCATCGGGCTCGGGCGCGATGCAGCACAAGGCGCCCAGCAACAGACCCTCGTCCGAACGGATCGGCACGCCGAGGTAGGAGCGGATGAAGGGCGCGCCCGTCACCAGGCGGTTGTCCGCCAGCTGCGGATCGGCGCGCGCATCGGCGATCAGCATCGGCCCCTCGCTCTGGATGCACACCGCGCAGAACGAATCCCCGACCGGGGTTTCGGCAAGATCGGTGCCGGTGCGCCCGAGGAACCACTGGCGGTCCTGCTCGACCACCGAAAGCAGCGCGATCGGGCAGCCGAACATGGTGCTGGCGAGCAGGGTGATGCGCGAGAACAGCTCCCGGTCGGGCACCGCGTCGAGCCCGAGACTGCGGATGGCATCGAGGCGCAAGGAGTCCGTCACGCTCGCCCCATTGGGGACCAAGGCCTTAATAAAGCGTGGTTGAGGAGCCTCGGTTCATCGCAAGAGGGCGTGTCGCACGCCCCGACCGCAAAGTGCCGCGATGCTCTGGCAGAGCTTCGTTCGATGATGATTGCCCTGCATTGGCCAAATGGTAGAAAAACACATGCTGTCCGACATCGAAATCTCGCGCGCCGCTGCGATCCGCCCCATTCTGGAGATCGCCGAGCGCGCGGGAATTCCTGCCGATGCGATCGAACCCTATGGGCATCACAAGGCGAAGATCGATACGGGCCGGCTGGGTCCCGACCATGCAGCGGGCAAATTGATCCTCGTTACCGCGATCAACCCGACACCGGCAGGTGAGGGCAAGACCACCACCTCGGTCGGCCTTGCGGATGCGCTGGGCAGGATCGGCAAGCGGACCATGCTGTGCCTGCGCGAACCTTCGCTGGGCCCTTGCTTCGGGACCAAAGGCGGGGCGGCCGGGGGCGGCTATGCGCAAGTCGTGCCGATGGAGGATATCAACCTCCACTTCACGGGTGATTTCCACGCGATCACAGCCGCACACAATCTGCTCGCGGCGATGATCGACAATCACATCTATTGGGGCAACGCGCTCGAGATCGATGTGCGGCGGGTCGTCTGGCGGCGCGTGATGGACATGAACGACCGGGCGCTGCGGGACATCGTGCAGTCGCTGGGCGGCGCCGTTAACGGCTTTCCCCGGCAATCCGGATTTGACATCACCGTCGCCTCGGAGGTGATGGCGATCCTGTGCCTCGCCGATGGGTTCGCGGATCTCGAGGCGCGGCTCAGCCGGATCGTGGTCGGCTATACCCGCGACAGGCGGCCCGTGACGGCGCGCGACCTCAATGCCGACGGCGCCATGGCGGTGCTGCTGGCGCAGGCGATCAAGCCCAATCTGGTCCAGACGCTCGAGGGCACTCCCGCGCTGGTGCACGGCGGCCCCTTCGCCAATATCGCGCATGGCTGCAATTCGGTGATCGCGACGCGAACCGGGCTCAAGCGTGCCGACTATGTCGTGACCGAAGCCGGTTTCGGCGCGGATCTGGGCGCGGAGAAGTTCTTCGACATCAAGTGCCGCCAGTCCGGCCTGCGCCCTGACGCGGTTGTCATCGTGGCGACCGTCCGGGCGCTCAAGATGAATGGAGGCGTCGCCAAGGATGACCTTGCCCGCCCCGATGTGGAAGCAGTCGGGCGCGGTGCCATCAACCTCGTCCGCCATATCGAGAATGTCCGCAAATTCGGCGTGCCGGCGGTCGTCGCGATCAACCGGTTCCACTCGGACAGCGATGACGAGCTGGCCGCAGTCTCGGCGATTGCCGAAGCCCACGGCACGCAGGCGATCATCTGCACCCATTGGTCCGATGGCGGCGCCGGTGCGGAGCAACTGGCCCGGCGCGTGGTCGAAATCGCCGATGCGCCGTCGCAATTTGC
>JAIYEK010000259.1 GCA_027487015.1 Erythrobacteraceae bacterium
CTGAGGCAATAGCGGGTCGAGCGGTTGTCCTCGCTCTTCACCGCCTGCTGCTTGTACATGATGTCGGTCAGGAGCTTGCGGCTGATCCCCATGCGGATGAGGAAATCATTGTCCTCGCTCGCCAGCAGCGCCGAGGATTGCTCGATGCTGGCGATGTATTCGGTGGTCGCCTTGCTGCCTTCGTTCACCACCTCGTCGATCGCCGCGCGGTCGCGCGTGTGGGTGAACATGTGAACCATGAACACCCCGCCGTCATCGACCACCCGGCGGTCACCGCCCATGAAGACGAAATTGCAGGCCGAAAAGCACGCCGAGCCCGGAGGAATGCGGGTGAGCATTCCGCGGTAGTAGCGGATGACCTTGCCCGCTTCGTTACCGGCGCGGGCATTGCCGCCGCGGCTGCGCAGCCACACCTCCTCGATCCGCTCGTCAGCCTCGATCGCGGCCTTGAGGCGGGCGGGGAGGGTGGAGTCGATCGCCCCCTCGGCGAGCAGCACGCGCTTGCCGTCGCGATCCGCCGGGGTGAGGGTCATCGCGGTGGAGGGGCCGAAGTCGGGCGCGGCGGGGCACGAGGGGTTGTCGGGGTCCATCGCCGGGCCGGCCGCGCCACCGAGCAGCGCCAGCGCCGCGAGAGCTGCTGACCCGCGCATCAGAATAAGATCAAATGGCGCGCCGAGCCCGGCGTTCGGCACATCCGCTTTTCGGTGCGGGTCTCCTCGCCCTCGATGATGACGACATCGGTGACGGTGATGCAGTCCGCGCTCCCGCTCGAGGTCTGCCGCGATGTCTCGGTCGAGCTCCCGGTGACATTCTCGCGCGAGGCCGAGGTCCACTGCGCGCTCGCGCCGACTTCGGGCTGGCTGGTCTCGTCCCCTGTGCGGGTGACCTCGAGCGTGGCCTCGGCAGCCTGCTTCTGCCTGTCGAGATGGTAGATGCTGAACGGGCGGCCGATCGCAAAGTCATAGGCGAGCATGCCAGTGTCGGTCACCGAGATGCCGGTCGCGGTATTGATGTTAGTCGGGGCATTGCTTCCGCCTTCGGCAAGGTCCTGCAATGTACTGGTGAAGTTCCAGAACATCCGGATGTCTTGGCGCGCGTCGTAGACGCCTGCGGTGGTCATGGGCTTGCCTTCCCCCAACTCCCACACGCGGGTCGCGCGCAGGTCTTTGGTGACATTGTCGAGTGTTTCGAGATCGGCATAGGTCCGCACCGAAAGCGCCAGCAGCCGCGCGTCCGTGATGGCCTGACCGGACAGCGGCCCGGGCGCATAGGACAGGCGCGCACCCGGCCCGCCGAGCTGCGCTTCCATACCAAACGCGTTGAACTTGGCGGCAAGTCCATCGCGCGCGTCGAGCACCGGACGGTTGTTGTTTGTGCGGTCGGTCTCGGCATAGCCAGCTGTTAGGGAGGACAGATAGCCTTGATTGCGCGGGTCGTAGCAGAGCGGGAAGCCGATCTGCGGGTCGGCATCGTTGCCGCCCACGGTGATCGGCGCGGTGCCATAATTGAGCTGCTTGTCGTCGGGATACTTGCCGTAGACGGTGGCGATGCTGGCAAATATGACGGCGAAAAAAGCGATGGAGGGGCGCATGCCTCGAATACTCCAGATGCTTGGCACGGTAAGCTGAGCGTGGAGATAGGACGGGCCGCGTTAACCATGCCATTTGCCGCCTCTTTGTAGTGTTACGGGTCGCGGGGCTGGAGGCAGGGAGGCTCGACCAAGTAGCTATTGCTGCGACCTTTCCTGCGATTTTTCCTTAGTCGGGCGGAAAGGAAACTTGTCGGGTGTGCCCTATGCAAGGCATCTCTTTCAGCAATCCCGGGCGGCCCTATTGCCCTTTGTCTTCCACTTAGATGTTCTCGTCCCGTGATGCCCGACAGTCGCTGCCGCCGCATTGCCGCGCGAGTACGCCAAATGCGGATCGAGGCGGTCAACCCTCCTTGAAAAAGTCATCTATGGATGCCCCTGCTGAGTGTATGGTGTGGGACAGTCGGCGACAGGCCCGGCGCCGTTTCTCGTCCGATTACAGAATCCTGAGCGTGCTCGACGGGCTGCGTGACGAGGACAGCATCGCCGAGCTGTGCCGCAAGGAAGTCATTGCCCAGAGCCTCCAATACACCTGATCCAACGAGTTCATTGAAGCCGGCAAACGCTGACTGGAAGGTGACACTGCCCGTGATGCGAGCGCCACCGTGCTACAAAAGCTCCACTTGCGCAGCGATGACGGCCCCTCCAACATCGAAAGGGAACTAGCGGCATACCTTGAGGCCCGGAAGATGGGCCATGTGCGCGTTGACCCGCTTCATTCGTAAACCCAGGGCAAGATCGACCATTGGGACAGGACCTAGAAGGACCGCATCCTCCTCGAAAACTACTTTCTGGCTGGCCACCTCGAGGCCCAGATTGCTGCATTCGTCGAGCACGACAACTATCAGCAATATCACGAGAGCCTAAAAAACGTGAGGCCCGTCGACGCCTATCGCTGAAGGCGCCCGGCCATCATCAAATAGCGCTAAATGATCGAGCAAGACACTATCGAACATCAGTGCTTGTAACACAGCCAACCTGGCGCCTAACGATAACTCCGAAACGAGGCTGGCACTCCGCTATTCTATGCCGCGGTCTGCGCCAGAATGTTCAGACGGCGGATACGCGGCGCACATGGCCGAGATGACGTTGGCCAGCTAATGCCAAACTGTTTCGGCTTGGCAAGTTTGATAGCCTGCCGCCTACTTGAGTAACTTGTTTAGGGCGGCTAGCATCGCGGACGGCAGGAGGCAGGCCGATACCTCATCCGCATATGGCGACCCCCATATCGGACATCCCCCCCAACTGGATGGTAGGTATAGCACGTCTCCTGCCACCTTGATGCATGGCTCTGTTTTCTGTCTGATGCCCCGTTATCAGGTTTTGCTTGGAGCGATTTTGAATGATGACTATGGGGCGGCAGGGCCGTATGTGCGTCGACCTTTCCGGGGGCTCAGTCAGGTAATTGCGCGAAAGTAGGTTAACTCCGGGGCGCTAAGGCGCCAGCCATTGCTTTGCGAAACGAGATGCCTGCAAATGTTGGTGACGGGGGACAAAATGACGCCAAATCGCGCAGTGCTCATCGCGCAACTAACAGACATTCATGTCGGCTTCGCGCCCCACGAACTGCCCGAGGAGCTAAACGTCACCCGCTTCCGCGCGACCTTGCGGCGATTGATGGAGCAACCAAACCGTCCAGATGCGTTGGTCCTTTCGGGCGACATTACCGATAATGGCGATCACGCAAGTTTCGCGAAGGCCGCCGATTTGCTGCGAGATTTGCCCTTTCCTATCTTGCCGATCGTCGGCAATCACGACAGTCGCGAGGGTCTTCTCCGAGCCTTTCCTCACATTGTTGCGGCTGAAGGGGGCTTTCTCCACTATGTCGTTGAAGCTGGGCAGGGTCTGAGGATAATCTGCCTGGATACGCTGGAATTGGGTCGCCACGGCGGGGCCTTTTGCGAGGCACGGGCCTCATGGCTGAAGGAGCGGCTGATCGAGGCGCCGCAAGCACCTACCCTTATCTTCATGCACCATCCTCCTGTGGTTTCGGGGATCGATTGGATGGATCCTGCGCCAGGCGAAGACTGGATTACGCGGCTTCGTGACGTGCTAAAGGGACAGCATCAAGTGCTGGCAATCCATTGCGGGCATCTGCACAGGCAGATCAATGCGCAATTCGCCGGTATCCCGTTAGGAGTAACGCCTTCCGTAGCACCGGTGGTAGCGATGGATCTTAATCCGATCGACAAGGATGTGCCGGATGACCGCGAGCTGATCACTACCGAACCGCCAACATACGCGCTGCACCGATGGGATGGAGCGAGCCTCGTCTCGCATTATGAACGGGTCGGTAATTGGCAAGTGCTAGCGCGCTTTAACTCAGGACTGCAGCCGATGATCGAGGGTATGTTCGCCGAGCGGACCTAGCGTCACCTAAGAATTGTGCGCCAAGTTCGCGCCCATTCGCGGAATGACGTACAGGCAGCAAATTAAGGCGCATCACCATCGAGCAGCGACCTGCCCCCGCTGAGGTCTCAGTAAAAACAGGGGTCCGCCAGCTTGATGTTCGTGCTCGCCCGCCGGCACAAGCGCGCTAGGTTTGACGCTTCCATCTTGCAGGAACGCCCGGCACGATTGTCGGCAGTCTGCAACCCAACCTCCTGATCCTTGATCGTGCCGATGATCTGCTCTTCCGCAAACGACTCTTCCTCACTTATCTGCTCTTTCGGGTGGGGCAGGATTTACGTCAATTCGAGGAAGGCAGCGGCAGGTAGTTCACTCGCCATCCGGTGGTGGGGACCATCGCGTCGGCAAACTGGATCAGGCGTTCAAGGAAATGTCCTGCCGTCCCAATCAGCAGAACAAAACAACAATGCCGCCAATGCGTGAGCAATCGCGAAAATCTTCGCGTTCAAGTGCCATATCGCAAAGGCATTTCTATTGGTCCTTTGCGAGCGCTGACCTAAGATTTTTGACTTCCACAATCAATGGATGGAGGCGACCAATGAACTCATGCCCCTCTTTTGACAAAATATATCGCTTCGCGCCGGGAAATTCGAACAGCGATATGCCAACGTTGTGTTCAAATCTTGCAGTCATCCGGCTCACCGCAGCCACTGTCACACCAAGCGATTCGGCCGCGCGCGTCATTGATTTGTGTTCGACCAACGAAAAAACAACCTCGATTTGACGAAGCGTCGTTCTCTTCAGAAAAGTCTCAATCTCTATGGGTTTCATCGTCGACCGAAATGCAGGTGCAAAGCTTACGGCCAACACACCTGTGCTGTGCGCCAGACCAGCACTGACCGCGAGAAAAAGTAGGCGGAAAATTCTGGGTCTTCAGAGACTATTGGCTCGGGGGTCGCGGTACCAAGACAGTTCAATGAAGCTACACATAGAATTCTCCGCCCGCGTTAAGCTACAATAGCATTCCCGAAGCAGCAAGGCTGATTGTTCGCCAAGCGTTCGCTGGATCCGCCCTTCGTGCGTCAGGCAAAGATCATAACGTGACTCGCCTAAAATCCGGCCCTGACCAAAGTCATGCCAAGCGCCATGGGCTGGCCTGTGGTCACGATACCTTGAGGTCACTCCAGTGTCCGAATGGATATCCCAAGGCAGGGTAGCGGCCACCCGGCGCGCGTCCAGTGCAACCGTACCAAAAGAGGGGAGGGGGCTTGGCCCTGATTGAGCCATCTGGGCGTCGACAGTCGATGTGCTGGGCTCTCAATCAGGAGTATGTCCCATGATCAAGTCGATCCCACTGAACAAACTCGTCCAGTCTCCCCGCAATGTCCGCCGCCATAGCGATCCGGCAGCAGATTCCGAACTGAAGGCCAGCATTGCTGCCCGCGGCCTGCTGCAGAACCTCATCGTCAGGCCGGCCACGAAGGGCAAGTTCGAAGTTGAAGCTGGCGAGCGTCGCCGCCGTGCCATGCTCGCGCTCGCCGACGATAAGCTGCTCGACCGCGATCATGAGGTAACGTGCCTGGTGCTCGAAGATAGCGCGGAAGCCGCTGTCGAGACCAGCCTCGCGGAGAACTTCCATCGCCTCGCCATGAACCCTGCCGATGAAGCCCAGGCCTTTGCCGCGCTCGTGACGGGTGGTGCGACGGTCGACGATGTTGCGCGCCGGTTCGGCCTGACAGTCCGCTTCGTCGAGGGCCGTCTGCGTCTTGCGACGCTCGCGCCGGTCGTGTTCGAGGCACTGGCCTCTGGCCAGATCACGCTCGACATCGCCAAAGCCTTTGCTGCGACCTCGAACCAAGAGGTTCAGACTCGCGTCTTTGAGCAGGTATCATCCGGCTACTATGCGCCCAATCCCGACAGCGTTCGGCGCATGATCCTCTCCGGCACAGTCCGGGGCAGCGATCCCCGCGCGCGGCTCATTGGCCGCGACACCTACATTGCCGCTGGCGGCCGGATCGAGCGCGAACTGTTCGATGACAACGACAGCGAGTCCTGGGTCGATGTCGTGCTGCTCGAAAGTCTCGCCGCGGCGAAAATGGAAGAGCAGGCGAAGGCGCTCGCCGCAGAGCAGGGTCTCGCATGGGTCAAGACCACGCTCGATCCCTATGCCAGCCACGATCTGGTCGAAGGGCTGGTACGGCTTCCTGCCGAGTCGGCGCCGCTCACCGAGGCGGAACTGGCGCGGCTCGACGAGCTGGATGCTTCCTATGATGAGCATGCGGCGATCCTCGAAGACGAAGACAGCGCCGAGGAAGCCGTGGCGGCGGCAGAAGCCGCGATCGAGGCCATCGAACGCGAATGTCAGGACATTCGTGCGCGCCCGCCCGTACTTGAGCCGGAATTGAAGGCCGAGGCAGGCATGGTACTTGTGCTTTCGCGCGATGGCACGCCCGTTCTCCAGCCTGTGTTCTATGGCGAGCGGCAGGCCGAAACCGCCAGCACCGACGGAGGCATCGAAGTGGTGCCCGGCGATGAGGCTTCCGACAAGCGTCGGACCACGTTGTCCCGGCGGCTTGTCGACGAGCTTGCCATGCAGCGCCGCGATGTCCTCGCATTGCATGTTGCATCCGACCCGGGGCTGGCGCTCGACATCATGGTCTTCACGCTCGCCGATGCCGACACCCACGACTGGCGGGCGCGGGCAGCGACAACGCTGCGCGCGCCTGTCCCTGCAGGCCCGATCGCGGGCTTTGAAGCCAAAGATGCACCGGCGAGCATTGCGCTCGCCGAGCTCAGGTCCGGTCTCGACGAGAGCTGGCGTGGCGGCGCCGATGCAACCTCCCGCTTCGACCTGTACCGCGCGCTGCCCGATGAAGCCCGTGCCGCATGGCTCGGCTATGTCGTGGCCCGGTCGCTCGAGGCGAGCCTCAACATGGCGGGCGAGCGTCAGCTGCCGTTCCAGGATCATCTCGGCCGCCTGATCGGCATCGAAATGGCGCAGTGGTGGCGACCGACTGCGGCCAACTACTTCGACCGGGTGTCAAAGCAGGTGATCCTCGACGCGCTGACCGATGTCGGCGGCCCCGAGCTCTCCTCGCGCTTTGCCGCGGTCAAGAAGGGTGACCTCGCGATGAGCGCCGAGCGGGTCTTTGCAGGCACCTACATCACCGAGGTCGAGGTCCGCGAGAAGGCGCTCGCCTGGGTGCCTGAGGTCATGCGCTTCGCTTCCGCTATGCCGGATGCTGACGAACCCGAGATCGACGCCCATGCGGCTGACCCCGCTGCAGATACTGACGACCAATCCCCCTGCGAGCTGGCCGCCTGAGCGCAAGGCCATGCGCAATCGATGTAAGCTCCCCTCCGGTGGCAATTTGCTCAGGGCTGAACCGCCGTTCGAACAGGGCGCGGATGGCAGGGATCAGTGACGAGCCACCGGTAAGAAATACACGGTCGATAGCAGCAGGCTCCACCTTCGCCTTGAGCAGCGCGGCATCCATTGCTGCCTCGATCCTCCGGAGGTCTTCGGCTATCCACTGCTCGAACTCTCCTCGGGTGACGACCGCATTGATCTCAACGCCTCCGCCCGAAAATGAGAACTGAGCTTCGTCACTGGCCGACAGAGCCCGCTTCGTCCGGCCGACAGCTTCGTAGAGCGGAAAGCCCTGTTCATACTCAATAAGGGCGATCATGCGTCCGATTGGATCGGGGTCGATGGCGTTGCGCTGAAGCCTGCGAAGCTCTTCCAGCGTTCGTCGGTTGCGCATCAACGCAAGCCGAGACCAGTCAGCAAAGTCGCTGAAATAGCCGCCGGGGATCTCCAGAATCTTGTCGAAAGACCGATACCTGCCGTGCTTGCCGAGCAACGGGAGCACCAGGTGGTCGACGATCCTTTTGTCGAACCGGTCACCCGCGATACCCACCCCTGAAGAGGCCAAAGGCTCACAGCGACGACTGGTGCCAGGTTCAGCAACGCGAACGACAGAGAAGTCAGTCGTACCGCCCCCGAAGTCAGCGACCAGCAACGTCGTCGGGCGATCAAGTCTCGACGCAAAGCTGAATGCGGCCCCCAGCGGCTCGTAAACATAGTGGAGCTCCGAACCCCATTGCTCAAACATCAGATCGTAGCGCTGACGAGCCAGCACCGGATCAGGACGCGGTCCGGCATACTCCACGGGCCGACCGACAACGATGCGCGGCGGGAGGCTCGATAACTGTCCGCCAGCATGATCCCGGAGCTTCTTCAGAAACAATTGCCCGAAATCTTCGAAGCGGAATGGCCGACCGAAGATCTGCGCGCGGTCGAATATCGGACTAGCGGCAACCGACTTGAACGACTGCACGAAGCGGCTGTCTAACGGGGACTGGAGAAATTCGGAGATCGCCCAGGGTCCAGCCTCGCTCGCAATGCCATTCGGTCCGCTGCCTTCCTCCCAGAAGCACAGCGCAGACCGGAAGATCTCCCCGGTCGCGTCCTCGCCATAGAAGGACATCAATTGCGAACTCTCACCTCCGTCGCTTAGCGCGACGACGGTGTTTGTCGTGCCGAAGTCGAGGCCCAGCGCAGTGGTCACAATACCAGTCACGGCCGGGTCTCTCAAATTCAGGATGAAACAGAAGGGCGGCGCCTATTGCACGCGTGACCTGGGTCCACAAGGTCGCGCAAGCGGGGGAGGGGCGGTTGGTATCAGGCAGTTCAATGTCTCGCACGAGATGATGCCGCGAGAATTGTGCGATGCTATGCATTCCATGCCGCGCATGGGACCTAATCGCGTTCGAGGGGCTACAAGCGCTCGTCCTTAGCCTCTGGTCAATCTTGCTGGCGCTGACCCCGTTGTGGTGCTTCAAATTGGCGAACAGGGCACGCATAAGGCTTGGGCGAATTTCCCGGACTTCCAGTACTGCCAGCCAGACCGGACCATCGGCCGGGTGTGTCAGTGGCACCTAGACGACGGAGCTGGCAGCGCGACGATTGCAATGCCGTTCCTGACGAGCCGTTCGAGTTGAGGATAGTGCCAACAGCTGGAGATACGGTTCCTCAGCCGATGAAATAGGCATCCTCCAACTCGGCGAGCGTCGTCGGCTAACATGACCAGCGGCTAGAGACAAACTGATTGGGCAGACCTGCCCAAGGCATCCGGATCCACCCGGCTTCGATGCAAACCTGTCCCTGAATCACCCCACGTCGAGACGCGCAACCCGGATCAGGTCCGGCCGAGTTGCCGGTCACGTCATGCTGCGTGCCCGGCTGCCCGCACCACCCGAACCAGATCGGGGTTTCCCTTCGGTGCGCTTCGCCGCGGGGCGCTTCTGCTCGGGTTTTGCAGCCGGGATGGACCCGGAATGCTCGATCAGGAGAATACCCATGACCAATCTCGTTATCCTCGTTGGCCGCATAGCTCGCGACCCCGAAACCCGCACCACCCAGGGTGGAACCAGCATCACGTCGGTCTCGGTTGTGACCGACCGTCCCGCCCGCAAGGAAGGCAAGACCTACAAGGACGAGAACGGCTACACCGCCAAGGACAGCGAATTCCACCGCATCACCTGCTTCAACGGCCTCGGCGAAAACGTCGCCAAGTATTGCACCAAGGGTCAGATGGTCTCGGTCGAAGGGCGCATCCACTACACCCAGTGGGAAGACGAAGGCGGCACCAAGCGCTACGGCTGCGAGATCATCGCCGACAAGATCGACTTCCTCACCAAGGGCCGCTCGGGCAACAATGAAGACGCGCCCGATATCGACGAGGACTGAGGGCCCGACTTCCGCGAAAAGGCCCCGGTGGCAGATGCCATCGGGGCCTTCTCTTCTCCTCTGCGGCTATGCGGTGGAGCGGGGCATCGAACCCCTTGCCGCCGCCTGGTTGCGCTTACGTAGGGGCAATGCGCTTCAGCGTTTCCTCGATGCCGAGTGCCATCGTGGCGCGGACGACCTGCCGCAGTTGCGTCGGTTCGATCGCCTCGGCGCCGCACTCGATCAGCAGCTTGCCGAGCTCGCTTGCAGCCTCTTGCCGAAGCCGCGCTTCCTCGCTGTCGAGTAGAGCACGCTGTTCACGCAGTTTCCTCAGCGCATCGAGCGCTGAGGGTTTGGACCTGGCCATAGGGACTTCCTATATGTTGGCCGTTGGTCCCCTCCGTTTTCGAGAATGGCACCGAGTTCGGATGCAGGAAAGAGGTTTTTAGGGTCAGCGGATGCTCTGCGACACGACTGTTGGAGGGGGCTCTCTCGCAGAAAGTCCAATTGTGCTGCGGGCTTTGGGGCTGCGTCAAGGATGACGGGCCCCCGCCATTTTTGCCGGGCAAGCCCTACAAAAATCGTTGCCCTCATCGCCTCTTCGCGGCCGCGTACGCGGTCCCTGACCCAGCCCCTCATCTGTCTGGATGGCCTGCGGCACAGCTTCGCTTCGATTGCCATAGCCGACGGCATTTCTCTGGTCGTCATCGGCTAGCTACTGGGGCTCGCCTTGGCCGAGACCACCGAAGGCGCGCTGAATTGGCTCGGGCAGACCGTAGTGTTCGAACTCCGCACGCGCCGCCTACCGGACGCAATCGCACCCTTCTACACTGCTGCCCGGGAAGTGCTGCAAGCTGACCATGACGATGTGCTAGGGCTTACGGCGAGACACGCCGATCATCGGAGCCTTTGTTAGCGGCAGGGACACATTGCGCTGGACCGCCCCGGCCTCCCGGACGGAACGGACTCTCCCATCCTCCCTGCGCTCAGGGAATCGACCCGCCGCTTAGATTTCCCATTCGGGAAAATCGCGCCTGCGTTTAGCAAGATTGACACAATAATGGACCCCGCCATCAATCCTTCTGACCAAGCAGCACGGGATGCGTTGCTGGCGCTGTCCAATGCCCCGGTGGCGCCCGCGGGGTTGCAGCGGCGCTTGAGCAGTACGTGGTCGGTGCTGCAGGCCCCGCAAGCTCGGCTGCTGGCCGACGGCGCGCTGGAGACGATCAGGCCGGACGAATGCGGGGATCGCTTTGTGGCCATGGCAGATTGGCGGTCTGCCGTTTCGCTCGAACTCTACGACCTAGACTTCGGCCTGCGGATTGATCGCGATCCGTCTGCTCGCTCGGCGGGGTCAAACGTTTTTTCCTGAACGGGCGAACTGTTGGAAGTGTTGCTAGACTTGCGATACTGTCGGCCCGAGCGATTTATCGGGAGAGGATAGGATGGGTGTGCGGCTGCACATATGGGGAGAGCGCGCCTGCTTCACACGGCCCGAAATGAAGGTCGAGCGAGTTAGTTACGACGTTATCACCCCATCTGCGGCGCGCGGCATTCTTGAGGCGATCCATTGGAAGCCGGCGATCCGCTGGGAAGTGGACCGCATCCATGTGCTCAAGCCGATCCGCTTCCATTCGATCCGCCGCAACGAGGTCGGGGCGAAAGCGAGCGCGGCCAATGCGGCGAACGCGATGAAACGCGGCGATACGGGCGGGTTGGGGATCGTGGTCGACGAAAGCCGCCAGCAACGCGCCGCGCTGGTGCTGGTCGATGTCGCTTACGTGATCGAAGCGCATTTCAACTTGACGGCGAAGGCCGGGCCCGAGGATACGCCGGCCAAGCATATCTCCATATTCAACCGCCGCGCCGCGCAGGGCCAGTGTTTCCACCGTCCCTGCCTCGGCACCCGTGAATTCGCCGCCGAATTCGCCCTGATCCCCGAGGGGGCGCCCCTGCCTTTGTGCGAGCTACCCGAGCCAAGCTGCAATGCCGATCTCGGCTGGATGCTGCACGACATCGACTTCGCGGGCGGCAACCAGTCCTGCTTTTTCCGGGCGCGGATGGAGGCTGGGGTCATCGCAGTCCCCGCGTTCCAGAGTGATGATGTGGCCCGGTGACCATCCTGCAGGCCCTGGAGAGCTACTACCACCGCCTGCCCGGTGTGGCCGAGCCGGGGTGGAGCCCGGAGAAATTTGGTTGGTGTATTGTGCTCAGCCGCAACGGCGAGGTGGTTGAGATCGCGAACCTGAACGACACCTCGGGAACGAAATCGCGTCCGAGTGTTCATTTTGTCCCGGCTTCGGTCAAGCGCACGCTCGGCATCGCTCCAAATTTTCTCTGGGACAAGACCGCCTATGTTCTGGGGCGCACAGCGGGCAAGGGCAGGCGAACAACGCAGGAACATGCTGCATTTGTCGCCATGCACCGCGAACGTCTTCAAGGGCAGGAAGACGAAGGACTTGTCGCTCTGCGGAAGTTTCTCGCGGGCTGGAGGCCCGAGCAGCTCGAAAAGCTCCCTTGCTACACCGCCGAACTGCTGGATGCGAATGTCATGTTCAGCTTGGTCGGCGATCGCTACCGTCTCCATGAACGCCCCGCTGCGCGCGCGCTTGTTGCCGCGGCTGGCAGCGTCGGCGAGGGAGATGGCGTCATGTGCCTGATCACCGGTGAAATTGCCCCGCCCGCGCGCCTGCATCCGACCATAAAGGGAGTCGAAGGCGCGCAATCCTCGGGCGCGGCGCTGGTTTCCTTCAATCTCGACGCCTTCACCTCGCTTGCCAAGGAGCAGGGGGAGAACGCCCCTACATCGCAGGCCGCCGCCTTCCGCTACGGCGCTGCGCTCAACCATTTGCTGGCGCGGGACAGTCGCAACCGGCTGCTGCGTCCGGTGGGTGATGCGACCGTGGTCTTTTGGGCAGATGCCAGCGAGACGCAAGTGGCCGCCGCCGCCGATGCGTTCTTTGCTCAGCTGTCCAGCATCGAAGTCTCGGACGCAGAAGAGGCGGCGCGGCTGCGGGACCAGCTCGAAGAGATCGCCGCTGGTCGCCCTCTCGCAGAGGTGCGGCCCGATCTGCACCCGGGCACGCAGTACCATGTGCTCGGCCTGTCGCCCAATGCGGCACGGCTGTCGGTACGATTTTGGCTGTCGGACACGCTCGAAGCCTTTGCGCAGCGCCTGGCGCGCCACCATGCCGATCTCGCGATAGAGCCCCGGCCGCAGGGCTGGGGCGCGGCCCCGTCGGTAGGGCGATTGCTGGTCAACACCATCACCTTACAGCGCGAATACAAGAATATCCCGCCGCTCTTGGCGGGCGAGGTGATGCGCGCGGTGCTGTCAGGTACGCGCTATCCGCAGAGCCTGCTCAGCGCCACAATCATCCGGCTGCGCGCGCGCGACAGCGCGGCCTTGGGTTGGCACGCCGCAGTGATCCGCGCGGTGCTGGCTCGCCAGAACCGCAAGCATCCCCTGATCCCTGAACAAGGAGAAGTGCCGATGAGCCTCCAGCGGGACCATGCCAATCCGGGTTATCAACTCGGCCGGCTTTTCGCAGTTTACGAGCAAGCACAGCGTGCTGCGCTGGGCAAAGTCAACGCCACAATCCGCGACCGCTTCTATGGGGCGGCATCGGCAACCCCTGCCAGAATCTTCCCACTGATCGTGCGCGGTGGGCAGAGCCATCTCGCCAAGGTGCGCAGGGACAAGCCGGGCTTGGCAACGCTGATCGAGCAGGAACTTGAAGAGATCACTGGACATTTCGAGCCTGCGTCGGGCGGTATCTGGCCGAGTTCGCTGCGCCTCCAAGATCAGGGCGAATTTGCCATTGGCTATTATCACCAGCGCGCCGTCAATCTCAGCAACATCACCGGCGACGAAGTCCGCGTCGACGACCCGCCCGGAGCCACCGATGACGAAGGAGCCGAATGATGAGCACTCCCGTAACCAACCGCTGCGAGTTCGTCCTATTTTTTGATGTCGCCAACGGCAACCCCAACGGCGATCCTGACGCAGGCAACATGCCGCGGCTCGATCCTGAAACCAGCCACGGACTTGTCTCCGACGTCGCTCTGAAGCGTAAGGTACGGAATTACGTTTCGCTCGCAAAGGGCGACAAGCCAGGCTTCGAAATCTACATCACTGAAGGATCGACGCTAAACAATCAGCACAAGCGGGCGTGGGCAGCGGTGATGCCTAACGTGACGAAAGACGGCGAGTTCAAAAAGCTCCCGAAGGACCAACAAAAATCGCGCGAGCTCACAGCTTGGATGTGCGCCAATTTCTGGGATATCCGCACCTTCGGCGCGGTGATGTCTACCGGCGTCAATGCCGGTCAAGTACGCGGGCCGGTGCAATTCACCTTCGCCCGTTCGGTTGACCCGATCCTGCCACTGGAAATCTCCATCACCCGGATGGCTGCTACAACTGAAAGAGATGCCGAGGACAAAGGCGGGCAAACCATGGGCCGCAAGCACATCGTCCCTTACGGCCTCTACCGCGCGCACGGCTTCATCTCCGCCCCCTTAGCGAGTCATCCCGTCAAGGGCACCGGCTTTTCCGAAGACGATCTCGAACTGCTCTGGCAGGCGCTCACGCAGATGTTCGATCACGACCGCTCGGCCGCGCGCGGCGAGATGGCGACGCGCAGGCTGATCGTGTTCCGCCACAAGAGCGCGCTCGGTAATGCGCAGGCACAGGCGCTGTTTGATCGGGTCAAGGCATGGCGCGTCCACGAGCGTGTGCGCCAACCGGTAGGCTCGGCGGCCACTGACAACTGGCCGCCTGCGCGGCGCTGGGCGGACTATGCCGTGACGGTTGATACCGAGGGACTGCCCGCCGGCATCACCATGATTGAGCGCTGCTGAGGCAATGATGCCAGCGCCGCTGCTTGATCTGGCTGAATACTAGGTTGATTTTGCCCAACGGGCCATGCTTCGCGCTCGGCTCATCGAGGAGATCGACGGTCATAAAGGCTCTCTGCGGTTCTACAGGTTTGGTGCTGAGGGCAAGCGCTGGATCGAGCGAACTTGTGTCAAGACCCCGCAGGATCTGGATAGAACATTGCTGTTCTGGTAGTCGAGCATGCGAACCGGAATCTTTTTGCTCATCAAGGAGTGGTTTGCGCATCCGCAACCCCCGATTTTTTATCGTGCATCATCAGTAAAGTCAGTGCCAAAGAGTTTTCGTCCCGGGGACAGTTCGACGTTCGCACCGCTTGCATGATTTACGTTTCGTTCTCACTGTCGTACTGGAGGCTACGTCGCTCCCGTGGTTGGGGCGTGGATTGAAACAACGACGGGTCTATCGAGCATGAGGCCCTAGCCGTCGCTCCCTTCGCGGGAGCGTGGATTGAACCCTTCCCGCATTGCCGAGACAGTCGGCGGGGCGGATCGCTGCCTTTCACGGCAGTGTCGAGCGAAGTCGTTCGGAAGGCATTGACGATTGAATCACTGCCAGACCTACATCGAATGGCACTGCGTTACCTGCTTCAACCGCATCGGCAAATGCTTCGCTGAACATGTCACCGAAGGCGCGATGCTGACCGTCACTGGCCGGATCCACTACACCCAGTGGAAAGACGAAAGCGGCACCAAGCGCTACGGCTGCGAGATCATCGCCAATAAGGTCGACTTCCTCACCAAGGGCCGCTCGGGCAGCAACGAAGACGCCCCCGACATCGACGAGGACTAAGTGTCCTCGCCTCACGAAAAGGCCCCGGTGGCACATGCCATCGGGGCTTTTTCTTCTGTTGTCGTGCGATGCGGCGGCACGGGGCATCGAACCCCGTGCCGCCGCCTGTTAGTGCTTACGCGGGAGCAATCCGCTTCAGCGCTTCCTCGATGCCGAGCGTCACCGATGCACTGACGATCTGGCGCAGTTGCGCCGGATCGATGGTTTCTGCGCCGCACTCGATCAGCACTTTGCCGAGCTCGATCGCCACCTCTTGCCGAAGACGAACTTCCTCGCCGTCAAGTTGAGCCCGCTGTTCACGCAGTTTCTTCAGCGCATCGCGCGCGCTTTTTTTGGACCTGGCCATAGGGGGTTCCTTTTTGTTGGCCGTTGGTCCCCTCCGCCGATGAGAATGGCACTGCGCCGGCAAGTAGGGAAGCGGTTTGTGGGGCCAGCCGACGCTTTCCCACACGACTGTTGGAGGAGGGCTCTCTCGCAGATAGACCAAGTGTGATGCTGGCTTTGGGTCTGCGTCAAGGACGACGGGGCCCCACCATTTTTGCCGTGCAAGCCCGACAAAAATCGTTGCCCCCATCGCCGCTTCGCGGCCGCTCACGCGGTCCCTGACCCAGCCCGTCACCCACATCCTCGCAGCTCCTGATGCGACGCATCAAACATCAGGAGGAAAGATCATGTACGCTTCACACAGCACTGCCGATGACGGGTGCCAGGCAGACCAGGCAGCCTTCGTTGCCGCTCTCGATCAGGCCCAAGCCCGGTCCTATCACAGCTACTTCAGCCAGTACGTCCTGACCGATGGCGAGGCAGGCTACATCGCGGTTGATGAAGGCGATTACGGGGCATTGCCAAAGGCCTTGCAGGACCGCGTCATCGATACGGTGCCGGGCAGGCTCAGCGATGAATTCTGACCCGGAGTATCAAGGGGGGAAGTCCGTCAGGGCTTCCTCCCTTTGTTTTTTGTTCGGATCCCGCAGCTTCGCGTTCGGGTAGATACGGCCGCTGATTGAGGCTCAGCCGGCGAGTTCCGACCTGTCGATTTCCTCGATGCGTTCGGGCATCTCAAGCATCTTAATCGCCGCTGCCGAGATGGCCTCCGCAATCGTCGGGAATGTCTAAGCCGAGCTTATCGAGACGCGGTAGGAATAGGTGATCGTCCCCTGATAGCCGTTGCCTTTCGGTATTGCACTCAGTGTGATCTGCGCCATTGCCCGCGTCCCTTTGCGTTCGCCCGATTGCTGGAACATACGCTCAGGGGAGCGGGCCCAGATACCGAAATTGCAGCGTCGGCAACGCGCGGCGAATCCTGCAGGAAGGGTAGGACAAACCGCATCATCCGTTACAGGTTCAAAGGCTGGTTTCGCATCTGGCAGTAGGGGAACAGTGAGCACACCCTACGCAGTGTACTGCTGTGTTCATGGGAAAAAATGCCATAAATTCAGTGCGCGACATGTTGGGATTGCGCGGCAGCGGGCATGCCGCTGAGGGCCATCTGGTCCCTGCAAATGACCGGATTTCCGCGACTTTCGACCCCAGTTTTGATATTGCTGATGGCCATATGGTCCCCACGCGGCGGAAGCCCGGGCGCCGGGCACTGCTTGATGGCAACTTTGCGCGGCGCAAGCTGCCGCCGCGCGAGAGCGAATACTGCATCTGGGATACCGAACTGGCAGGCTTCGGGCTGCGCGTCAGGCCGACCGGCAAATATTACTGGTTCGTTCGTCTGCGCCATCGCGGCAAGCATCGCCGGATCACTCTGGGCCGATCTGATGAAATCGCGGCGGAGCTTGCCCGGACACAGGCCCGCCGATTGCTGGCCGAGGTTGCGCTTGATGGCTTGCCCAAGCGCGCCGTGGTCAAGGCAACGCCGATCATGGCGGATTTCGTCGACACCTATTGGGACGATCTTTCGCGGGCTTGGAAGGCCTCGACGACCATGCGAAATCTGAACGCGTGGAAGACTGTCATCGCACCGACCTTCGGTACGATGCGCGTGGCGGACATTCTGCCCGCAGACATTCACCGCTGGCGCGACGACTGTGCAGGGAGGCGGGAAGGGCTATTCAATCGCGCCCTGCCGGTTTTGGCATCGTTACTCAAATATGCCGAGGCGCTGCGCCTTCGGCGCAGGGGCTCCAACCCCTGCCGAGGCATGCCGCGGTACAAACGTGAGCCGAAGGAGCGATACCTGACGCCAGCTGAGTATCGCCGGATTGGAGCGGCGTTGCGTGAGCAGGAGGCCGCCTATCGCGCGCAGGTCGCAATCATGCGGCTGCTGCTGTTCACCGGGGCGCGCGTGGGTGAGATATTGAATCTTCGCTGGGAGTGGGTGCAGCCGCCGCGCCTCCTTTTGCCGGACAGCAAGACCGGAGCCAAGACGATCTGGCTCAACAGCCAAGCGCTGGAAGTGCTGGAAGGGATCGAGCGACGCGAGGACACTACGCTCGTCTTCCCAAACCGCGCGGGGACGAAGCCGCTTAATTTCGGCAATTGGTGGCTCCCATTCCGTGCGCGCTGTGCCTTGCCCGATGTCCGGGTCCATGACCTGCGGCATAGCTTTGCATCGACCGCGATCATGGACAACGTGCCGCTTGCGACCATCGGCAGACTGCTCGGGCATGTCCTGCCAGAAACAACCGCCAAATACGCCCATCTGTCCGATGATGTGATCGGCGATGCTGCCGACCGCATCGCGGGCTCGTTGGCGCAGGCGATCGGGCTGCGTGCATGACCGCTGCCAGTCTCAAGCGGATCGTCGAAGAGGCGCTCGCCGAGGTAGGCGCGAACGTCAACTTCCTGCTCGTGCCGAAGGGCAAGGCGCGGTCCACCACATGGCTCGGGATCGAGCACGGTTTTGGCATCCGGCACTACCCCAGTGGCCGCAACGTCTACATTGTCCAGACGCGCATGGCGGGGAGGCTTCGGACGGTCACCATTGGCCCGGCTTCGGTCCTGACCCGCCATCAGGCCCAGATGGTCGCGCGGCGCGTCATCGCCTACGCGCAGGTCGGCCGCGATCCGGCAACCGACCGCAAACGAATCCGCTCCGCGCCCCGGTTCGACGATTTTCTGAATGAGTATTGGTCCCGCTGGTCGCCGCAGTGGAAGGCATCGACGCTTGCCACCCATGACGGCTATCGCCGTCAGTATCTCGATGGTGCCTTCAAAGGCCTGTTCATTGACGAACTGAACGAAGAGCATGTGACCAAGTGGTTCGCGGATCTCAACAACCGCACCAGCCCTGGCGCGGCCAACCGGACGCTCGAGATCCTCAAGAACATGCTCAACAAGGCCGAAATCTGGGGATACCGGCTGGAGAATACCAACCCGTGCCGGTCCGTCAGACCGAACAAGCGCAGGCAGTGTGAGCGGTTTCTGTCCGCCGAGGAACTCGCGCGGTTTGGCAAGGTGCTTGCCGATTTGCGCGGCGACGAGAATCCCACAATCCGCTCAGGGTGCGCAGTCATCACGCTGCTGTTGCTGACTGGCTGCCGCTACCGGGAAATCCTGTCTCTCCAGTGGCGGGACGTGAAGGGTAATCGTCTGCTCCTGCGCGACAGCAAGACCGGCCCACGCACGGTTTGGCTCGGTGCCGCGGCGCGCGAGGTTATCGACAGCTTGCCTCGCGATCCCAAGGTTCCCTGGCTGTTCTGGAACCACCAATACCGCAGGCCGATTTCCTGCATCCGGCATCTCTGGGGTACGATCTTGGAACGGGCCGACTTAGGCAAACTGCGCATACATGACCTGCGTCATACCTTTGCCAGCCACGCGGCGATGAGCAAGGAAACCTTGCCCATGATCGGGCGGCTGCTCGGGCATGCGAACCACCAATCGACCGCGCGGTACGCGCATCTCGACGACGAGCATTTGCTAGACGCAGCGCAGCAGGTCGGGGATCGGATAGACCTCAAGTTGAAGCCATCGACATTAAGCTAGTCGGTTTCGTTTTGTAAGATGAGCCACGTTCGTTTGACCAGTTTGCGCGTCTTCGGGAGGCCTTGCGAAGGGTGCCTGCAGGATCGTAGAAAACGAGGACTCGGGCGATCAATCGGAACACCTTCCAGACATCGATCCCCGTGCCGTTGATGGAGCAGTCGGCATAGCGGTATTCGAGGCCATTGTCTTCATCGCGCTTTTCGGCCGCGATGAGGAGCGCATTCGGCCGCCAGAAGGCTCCTGAGTTCCAATAGGTCTGTTATCCCTGCCACGCCACCATGCTATCGCGCAAGGGACGCGCCGGAAAGGAACAGCAGCGCCTGATCTGGCAATGACGGGTGTGATTCGCGGCCAGTGAATGAGCCGCGAGGCGACTTGCCGAAATTCAGGGCTCGCTGTTCTTCCTCCGTGTTGCGCAGAAAACCTCGCGCAGGACGATTATCTTCTCACGCTCACCACAAAGTGTTGACGCTGGCGGTTTTTTGTTGATGCTTCGTAGCGCAAATAGCAGCAGGGGTCGCTCTCGATGCGCCGAAGATTTTTTCTTGCGAGCACTTCGCTCGCGGCGATGACGTGCGCCACTATGGGAAGTGCGCAGACCAGCACCGAGGTCTACACC
>JAIYEK010000180.1 GCA_027487015.1 Erythrobacteraceae bacterium
CATCATCAGCGACAGGATGGGAAGGCCTTCCATTACGAAGCGCGCTCCTAAAGCAGAACGTAGGTGATAGCGGCGACCAGCCCGAGCAGCATGATCAGCGCATAGGTGTAGACGTAGCCCGACTGGATCGACTTGGCGGCAACCGAGGACCGCTGAACCACAGCGGCGATACCGTTGGGGCCGAAGCGGTCGATGATGCCGACATCGCCGAGCTGCCAGAAGGCGCGGCCCAGCGCGAAGGCGGGCTTCACGAACATCGCGTCATAGAGCTCGTCGAAGTACCACTTGCGGTAGACGAAGTTGTGCAGGGCCCCGAAGGCGCTCACGAACTTGGCCGGAATGTCGGGCTTGGCGATGTAGGCGAGGTAGGCACCGGCAAAGCCGATGAGCATCACCGCCGTCGCGGTCAGCTTCACCCACAGCGGCACGCCGTGCATCGCGTGGATCAGGTCCTCGTTGTAGAAGATCGACCCGTTCCAGAACGCGGCGCCGTCGATGAACTCGTGGTGAAACACGAAGCCCGCCAGCACCGCACCAAGGCTGAGGATGCCGAGCGGAAGCAGCATCGAGACCGGGCTTTCATGCGGGTGGTAGCCAGCGGTGCCGTCACTCGAAGCGTGCGCGTGGTGGTCGTCATGCCCGTGGGCGTGATCGTCATGCCCATGCTCGTCGTGAACAGCGTGCTGGATGTGTTCGGATTGCTCCCAGCGAGGCTTGCCCCAGAAGGTCAGGAACATCAGACGCCACGAGTAGAAGCTCGTCAGCAGCGCCGCAATCGCGCCCGCCCAGAAGGCGAACTGCCCCGCCCCGTTGCCGCGCGCGAAGGCCGCCTCGAGGATCGCGTCCTTCGAGTAGAAGCCCGCAAAGCCGAAGACATTGAGGATGCCGACGCCGGTGATCGCCAGCGTGCCCGCCATCATCGCCCAGAAGGTGAGCGGGATGTGCTTACGCAGGCCGCCATAGTAGCGCATGTCCTGCTCGTGGTGCATCGCGTGGATCACCGAGCCTGCGCCAAGGAACAGCAGCGCCTTGAAGAAGGCGTGGGTGAAGAGGTGGAACATCGCCGCCCCGTAAGCGCCCACGCCTGCCGCGAAGAACATGTAGCCGAGCTGCGAGCAGGTCGAATAGGCGATCACCCGCTTGATGTCCCACTGGGTGGTGCCGATCGTGGCGGCAAAGAAGCAGGTCGCAGCGCCGACGATGGTGACGATGGTCAGCGCGGTCGGCGCGGTCTCGAACATCGGCGAGAGGCGGCATACCATGAACACCCCCGCGGTCACCATCGTGGCGGCGTGGATCAGCGCGGAGACCGGCGTCGGCCCTTCCATCGCGTCAGGAAGCCAGGTGTGCAGGCCCAGCTGCGCAGACTTACCCATCGCGCCGATGAACAGGAGGATGCACAGGATATCCATCGTGTAGAGGCGCATGCCGACAAAGGTGATGCTCGACCCGCTCATCGAAGGGGCCGCGGCGAGGATCTCGGAGATCGAGGTGGTCTGGAACACCAGATAGGTGCCGAAGATGCCGAGCATGAAGCCCAAGTCACCCACGCGGTTGACCACAAAGGCCTTGATCGCGGCGGCACCCGCAGAGGGCTTCTTGAACCAGAAACCGATCAGCAGATAGGACGCGAGCCCCACCCCTTCCCATCCGAAGAACATCTGGACGAGGTTGTCAGCCGTCACCAGCATCAGCATCGCGAAGGTGAACAGCGAAAGGTAGGCGAAGAAGCGCGGCTGATCCGGGTCTTCCTCCATGTACCCCCACGAATAGAGGTGCACGAGCGCGGACACGCTGTTGATCACGACCAGCATGATCGCGGTCATGGTGTCAACGCGCAGCGCCCAGTCGAAGGTGAGCGTGCCCGATTGCACCCACTTGAGCACAGGCACGACTTCCGGCGTCGCGGTGCCGCCGAGGAAGCCGAGGAAGATCGGCCAGCTGAGGCCCGCCGCGATAAACAGCCCGGCAGTCGTCACGCTCTTGGCGGCGACATTGCCGATCATGCGGTTGCCGAGGCCTGCGATCAGGGCAGCCACCAGCGGCGCGAAGACGATGATGAGGATCTGCGTGGACACGCGCGCTTACCCCTTCATCCGGTTGATATCGTCAACCGCGATCGAGCCGCGGGTGCGGAAGTAGATCACGAGGATCGCAAGGCCGATGGCGGCCTCGGCCGCGGCGACGGTCAGCACCAGCATCGCGAAGACCTGACCCGTCAGATCGTTGAGGAACGCACTGAAGGCGACAAGATTGAGGTTCACCGCGAGCAGGATCAGCTCGACCGCCATCAGGATGACGATCACGTTCTTGCGGTTGAGGAAGATCCCCAGCACGCCGAGCACGAACAGGATCGCGCCGACAACGAGGTAATGTTCGATCCCGATCACAGCTCGATCCCCTGCCCGATCTCCGGGTTTTTCATGACGGTTGCATCTTCCGGACGGCGGCGGATCTGTTTGCCGACATCCTGCCGCGCGCGGGCGCCGGGCTTGGGCGGCTGGAAGGTCAGCACAATCGCACCGATCATCGCGACCAAGAGGATGATCCCGGCGATCTCGAAGAGGATGATGTAGCGGCCATAGAGCAGCGCGCCCAAGGCCTCGATGTTGGAGGTGTCCGGCGCCTGCACCGCGTCGCCTGCGGCCTTGCCGAGGGTCAGCCCGCCCGCGTTATACGCGCCCGCCGCCAGCAGCAGCTCGGCGAGCAGCACCGCGGCGATCAGCAGCCCCAGCGGCGCGTTGCGGCTGAAGCCTGCGCGCATCGCGGCAAAATCGATGTCGAGCATCATGACCACGAACAGGAACAGCACCGCGACCGCGCCGACGTAGACGATCACCAGCAGCATCGCGATGAACTCGGCGCCCAGCAGCACCATCAGTCCGGCCGCGTTGAAGAAGGCGAGAATCAACCACAGCACCGAGTGCACGGGGTTCCTCGCCATCACCACCATGACAGCGCTGGCGACGACGATGGTCGCGAAGAAATAGAAGGCGATGGCCTGTATCAGCATGATGCGTCTCCGCCGATCTGCGAGCCCCGGCATGACGCCGGAGTCCAGAAAGCGGCATTTGATCCCTTAGTCCAAGTCTGAGCCGCGGCAGAACACCGCGCCCCTGTAACCCCGTTTTCCTCGTCGCCGCGCGCCCTAGCGGTAGGGGGCGTCGGCTTCAAGGTTGGCCGCGATGGCCCGTTCCCATTTGTCACCATTCGCGAGCAGCTTTGTCTTGTCGTACAAGAGCTCCTCGCGGGTTTCGGTCGAATATTCGAAGTTCGGCCCTTCCACGATCGCATCGACCGGGCAGGCTTCCTGGCAAAAGCCGCAGAAGATGCACTTGGTCATGTCGATGTCGTAGCGGGTGGTGCGGCGGCTGCCGTCCTCGCGCGGTTCGCTCTCGATGGTGATCGCCTGCGCGGGGCACACGGCCTCGCACAGCTTGCACGCGATGCAGCGTTCCTCGCCGTTCGGATAGCGCCGCAGCGCATGCTCACCGCGGAAGCGGGGGGAAAGCGGGGCCTTCTCGAAGGGATAGTTGATCGTCACCTTGGGCTTGAAGAAATACTTCAGCGTCAAGGCGTGCGCCTTGAGGAATTCCCAGAGGGTGAAGCTCTTGATGAGGTGGGCAACTGTGGTCATGTCACTCTGTCCGTCCAGGGGGAACGGGCGCGCTCGTGCACGCAGCCGAATATTTCGCGTTTCCCGACGACCAGGCGACGGTTGCGCGCTCGGGGCCGTCACCCAGAACGAGAACGACCTCTGCGCTGTTCGCCTCGGAAACAACGGGCATGTTGACCTCGAAGCCGCCGGCGGCCGGCTCGCGGTACGTTACATTCTGGAGGCGATCCTTGATCTGCACCGTCCCGCCCGCGGCCGTGCGGGTCACGTCGATGACGCTCACTTCGCGATTGTGGCGGAGGAAAACCGTGAACAGCCCTGCGTCTGCCTCGCTGCCCTTGCAGAAGAACATCGCAGGCGGCGCGCGGAACGTGTCCAGCGCCAGCGGCTGCCAATCGGCACCGCCAAGGGCCGTCAGGAGGGCGAGAGCAATCATCCGAAATGCCCCGTCGCCATCAGATAGCCGCTGGTAACCGCCACAAACAGCAGGCTCATCGGCAGGAACACCTTCCACCCGAGGCGCATCAGCTGGTCATAACGGTAGCGCGGCACGGTCGCCCAGATCCAGCTGAACATGAAGAAGAACACGAAGGTCTTGAGCAGGAACCAGATGATCCCGGGCACATAGTACAGCACCGGAATGTCGAGCGGCGGCAGCCACCCGCCCCAGAACAGCAGCGTGTTGAGCGAGCACATCAGCAGGATGTTGGCATACTCGCCGAGCCAGAACAGCGCGAAGCTCATCGAGGAATATTCGGTCTGGTAGCCCGCGACGAGCTCGCTCTCGGCCTCGGTGAGGTCGAAGGGCGCGCGCGCGGTTTCAGCCAGCGCTGAGATGAAGAACACCACCCACATCGGGAACAGCAGCGGGTGCACCGCATAGGCGTTGATCAGGCCAAGCCCGAAGCCCTGCTGCGCATTGACGATGCCGCTTAGGTTGAAGGTGCCGGCAAACAACACCACGCAGACCAGCACGAAGCCTATCGAGACCTCGTAGGAGATCATCTGCGCCGAAGCGCGCATCGCCGAGAAGAACGGGTATTTGGAGTTCGATGCCCACCCGCTCATCACCACGCCGTAAACCCCCATCGAGGAGATCGCGAGGATGTAGAGCAGGCCGACATTGATGTCCGACAGCACCACGCCCGCATCGAAGGGGATCACCGCCCAGGCCGCAAGCGCGACGGTGAAGGTGATGATCGGGGCGAGCAGGAAGATGCCCTTGTTCGCGGCGCTCGGGATGATGGTTTCTTGGAGGAAGACCTTGAGACCGTCCGCGAAGCTCTGCAGCAGCCCGAACGGCCCGACCACATTGGGCCCGCGCCGCATCATGATCGCGCCGAGCACCTTGCGGTCGACATAGATCACCATGGCGACGCTGAACATCACGAGCAGCGAGATGATCAGAATCCCCGCGAGCGTCGCGACAGTCCAGGCCCATTCGTAGTTGAGGCCGAGGGATTGGAAGAAGGCGGTCATTCCGCGGCCTCCTTCACATCGGCCCCGTGGAGCAGCTCGTCCGAGCAGCGCTGCATTACCTCGCTCGCGCGGGCGATGGGGTTGGTGAGGTAGAAGTCCTTGATCGGGTAGCCCGCAAGCTCGCCCTCGAACTTGGCGCCGCTGTCCGCCTTGGGCAGAGCGCCGTAATCGGCGAGGCCCTCTTCGCCCAGAGCGGGGACGGCGGCGATCATCTTGGCCTGAAGCTCGGAGAAGCTGTCGAACCCGACGGTGACGCCCAGCGCATCGGCGAGCGCACGCAGAATTGTCCAGTCCTCGCGCGCGTCACCGGGGGCAAAGACGGCCTTCTCGGCGAACTGCACGCGGCCCTCGGCGTTGACGTAGGTCCCGTCTTTCTCGGCATAGGACGCGCCCGGCAGGATGATGTCGGCATGATGCGCGCCCTTGTCGCCGTGGTGGCCGATATAGACCTTGAGGCTCCCTGCGTAGGGGGAGTAATCCATCTCGTCCGCGCCGAGGCTCAGGAGAACCTTGGGCGAAGCGGCAGCGATGTCGCCCATCCCGCCCGGCAGCGTGAAGCCGAGCATCAGCGAGGCCATCCGCGCCGCCGAGATGTGCAGCACGTTGAAGCCGTTCCAATCGTCACGGACCAGCCCGAACTTGTCGACCAGCTTCAACGCAGCCGGAAGCGCGCCCTTCGCGAGCGCCGCCGCGCCGAGGATCACCGCCGGACGCTTGGCGTTCTTCATCGCATCGCCCAATTCCTTGGGGATGCGGTTCAGCAGCTTGAGGTCGCTGCCGAGGAAAGTCGCCGGGTAGGTCGGGTCCCATTCGGGGCCGATGATATAGACCTTCGCCCCCGCCTTCACCGCCTTGCGCAGGCGGACGTTGAGGAGCGCCGCCTCCCAGCGGACATTGCTGCCGACAATCAGGATCGCATCGGCGGACTCGATCCCGGCGAAGCTGCTGTTGAAGTTCACCGCCGCGAGGTTCGACACATCATAGGTCATGCCGGTCTGGCGCGCTTCGGTCAGCTGCGATCCGCAGGCATTGACCAGCGCCTTGGCCGCGAACATCGTCTCGGCATCAAGCAGATCGCCCGCGACTGCCGCGATGCTGGCCTTGTCACCCTCCAGAGCGCCCGCGATCAGGCCGAAAGCTTCAGTCCATTCAGCGGGCTGGAGCTTGCCGTCGCGGCGCACCCAAACGCGGTCCAGGCGGCGCTTGGTCAAGCCATCGACCTGATAGCGGCCCTTGTCCGATAGCCACTCCTCGTTGACGTCGTCATTGACGCGCGGCAGCGCGCGCATGATTTCGCGGCCCTTGGAATGGAGCGTAATGTTCGCCCCCACCGCGTCCGAAACGTCGATGCTGAGCGTCTTCTTCAATTCCCACGGCCGCGCCTCGAAAGCATAGGGCCGCGAGGTCAGCGCGCCGACCGGGCACAGGTCGATGACGTTGGCGCTGAGTTCATGCGCCGCCGCCTGCTCCAAGTAGGTCGTGATCTGCATATCCTCGCCGCGATACAGCGCGCCGATCTCGTCCACGCCCGCGATCTCCTCGGAGAAGCGCACGCAGCGGGTGCAGTGGATGCAGCGGGTCATGATCGTCTTGATCAGCGGGCCCATGTACTTCTCGGTCACCGCACGCTTGTTGTCGTGGTAGCGCGAGCCGCCGCGGCCATAGGCGACCGCCTGATCCTGCAGGTCGCACTCGCCTCCCTGATCGCAGATCGGGCAATCGAGCGGGTGGTTGATGAGCAGGAACTCCATCACCCCTTCGCGGGCCTTCTTGACCATCGGGCTGTCGGTGCGGATTTCCTGACCCTCGGCAGCGGGCAGCGCGCAGGACGCCTGCGGCTTGGGCGGCCCGGGCTTCACCTCGACCAGACACATGCGGCAATTGCCCGCAATGGAGAGGCGCTCGTGATAGCAGAAGCGAGGGATTTCCTTGCCCGCCAGCTCGCACGCCTGCAGCACAGTCGCGCCCGCCGGGACCTCGATTTCCTGACCGTCTACGGTGACTTTAGGCATTACTCGGCTGCCTCTTGGAATTGCGCGTTATGCTCGTTGATCCGCCGCTCAAGCTCGGGGCGGAAGTGCCGGATGAGGCCCTGGATCGGCCATGCAGCGGCATCGCCCAGCGCGCAGATGGTGTGGCCTTCGACCTGCTTGGTGACTTCCTGCAGCATGTCGATTTCCTCGATCGCGGCGTCGCCGGTGCGCAGGCGCTCCATCATGCGCCACATCCAGCCCGTGCCTTCGCGGCAGGGGGTGCACTGGCCGCAGCTTTCGTGCTTGTAGAAGTAGGAGAGGCGGCTGATCGCGCGGACGATGTCGGTCGACTTGTCCATGACGATGACCGCCGCCGTGCCGAGGCCTGAGCCCAGTTCCTTCAGCCCGTCGAAGTCCATCGGCGCGTTGCGGATTTGCGCAGCGGGAACCAGCGGCACGGACGAACCACCGGGGATCACCGCCAGCAGATTGTCCCACCCGCCGCGAATGCCGCCGCAATGCTTCTCGATCAGCTCTTCAAAGCTGATGCTCATCGCTTCCTCGACGACGCAGGGCTTTTCCACGTGGCCGCTGATCTGGAACAGCTTGGTGCCCTTGTTGTTCTCGCGCCCGAAGGAGCTGAACCACGCAGCCCCGCGCCGCAGGATCGTCGGCGCGACCGCGATGCTCTCGACATTGTTGACCGTGGTCGGACAGCCATACAGGCCCGCGCCCGCCGGGAACGGGGGCTTGAGGCGCGGCTGGCCTTTCTTGCCCTCTAGGCTCTCGATCATCGCGGTTTCTTCACCGCAAATGTAAGCGCCCGCGCCGCGGTGCATGAAGACGTCGAAATCGTAGCCCGATCCGCAGGCATTCTTGCCGATCAGGCCTGCGTCGTAGGCCTCGGCGATCGCCTTCTGGAGCGTCTCGGCCTCGCGGATATATTCACCGCGGACGTAGATGTAGGCTGCCCGCGCGCGCATCGCGAAGCCGGCGACCAGTGCGCCCTCGACCAGCTTGTGCGGATCATGGCGCAGGATCTCGCGGTCCTTGCAGGAGCCCGGTTCGGATTCGTCAGCGTTGATGACGAGGAAGCTCGGACGGCCGTCGCGGCTTTCCTTGGGCATGAAGGACCACTTCAGACCCGTCGGGAAGCCCGCCCCGCCCCGGCCGCGCAGACCGCTCGCCTTGATCTCTTCGATGATCGCGTCCTGCCCGCGCGCGAGCAGCGCCTTGGTGCCATCCCAATCCCCGCGCGCCTGCGCGGCCTTTAGCCCCCAGTCCTGGAAGCCGTAGAGGTTGGTGAAGATGCGATCTTTATCGCCAAGCATCACAACAGTCCCTTTGCCTTGGCGCGCCGGATGCGCACCAGCGAAATCGTCTGGAACACGAGCCCGAGGCCCATGATGATCACGCCCATTTCGAGCGGGCCGGTCGCGGTCAGCACCGCGCCAA
>JAIYEK010000108.1 GCA_027487015.1 Erythrobacteraceae bacterium
ACCAGAGCCAACAATCTGTGGGTCGGTGCGGTGACGCTGGTGCTGCTGGCGGCGCTGGCGGCGTTCATCGTCTGGATCGCGCGGCTGGGCGAGGGCCGCAAGGACGAATACGACATCTTTTACAACCAGTCGGTCTCCGGCCTTGCGCAAGGCAGCCAGGTGACCTTCGCGGGTGTGCCGGTGGGCCAGGTGACCGAGATCGCGCTCGCCAAGGACAATCCCGAATTCGTGCGCGTGCGGGTCAAGGTGAAGGATGATGTGCCGATCCTCGTCGGCACGCAGGCGACCATCCAGGCGAGCTTCACCGGGGTCTCGACGATCCTGCTCGATGGCGCGCGCAAGGACAATCCGCCGATCACCTGCGAGACCACCGCCTGCCCCGAAGGCCGCCCGGTGATCCCCCCGGGGCGCGGCGGCTTTGGCGAGATCGTGGCGAACGCGCCGCTGCTGCTCGAGCGGCTGGCGACCCTGACCGAACAATTGAACCTGATCCTCGGCCCCGAGAACCAGAAGGAGCTCGCTGGCATCCTCAAGAATTCCAACCGCCTGACCGAGGGCCTCGCCGATGCGACCCCTGAGCTGACCCAGAACCTTCGGGATTTCCAGGTCACCATGAAGGAATTCAACGAGACGCTGAACGCGGTCGAGCGGCTGGCCGACAACACCAACGGGCTTGTTGGCAAGGAAGGCGAGCCGCTGGCGGCCGAGCTGCGCACGACCCTCAAGAACGCCAATGCGACGCTCGCCTCGCTGACCGCAACGCTCGAGGACACGCGGCCTGCGGTGCGCCAGCTGCGCACCAACACGCTGCCCAATGCCGAGGCGACCTTGCAGGACCTGCGCGCCACCAGCCGGTCCTTGCGCGCGATCACCGAAAAGCTCGAAAGCGAAGGCGCGGGCGCGCTGGTCGGCGGCAAGTCGCTGCCCGATTACAAGCCCGAGTAGAAGGATCCAACGCCATGAACCTCCGTCTCCGGCCCGTCCTTTTCGCCTTGCCGCTCGCGCTGGCGCTGCCCGGCTGCATCAGCCTTGGCGGCGAACCGCCCGACAGCCTGCTGACCCTCACCCCCGCCACCCGTGCGCCTGCCGGGCCGGGTGTGGCAGGTGGGGCCGATCGCCCGGTGATCGCGGTGATGCCCTTCGATACCCCGGCCAAGCTTGACGTGCTGCGTGTGCCGGTGGTGGTGAGCGCCACCGAGCTTGCCTACCTGCAAGAGGCCTTCTGGGTCGAAAAGCCCGCGCGCCTGTTCCGCCAGCTCGTCGGTGAGACGATCCGCGCGCGGGGGGCCGCAATGGTGGTCGACGGCAATGATATCGCGACGACGCCGACGGTGACGGTGCAGGGCACGCTCACCGAAATGGGCTATGACGCGGCGAGCGGTTCTGCGGTGGTGCGGTTCGATGCGGTGCGCATCAGCAAGGACGGCGCGGTCATCACCCGCCGCTTCGAGGCCAGCGAGGCCGGTGTGACGCCCGATGCGCGCTCGGTCGGCGCGGGGCTCAATGCTGCGGCGAACAAGATTGCGGCAGAAGTCGCCGAGTGGGTGGCGGCGGGCTGATCTAGCCCTTCGCGAGGCGCGCAAAGGCGCAGGCGCGCAGGAAGTCGCCCTCGCGCCGGGCGCGGCGTTCCTCGGCCTCCCAGTCGCGGCCCCATAACTCGGCCTGCCACTCCTCCTCCAGACACGCCGCTTGCCACAGCGAGCGCGGGGCGTCCTCGTGCTCCGCATCGAGCGAGGCCAGCGCGGTGACGAGCGAGGCGGCGAGCTTGGTCATCGCCTCCACACCCGCCAGCGCGAAGGGATCGAGGGTGGTGAGCCGCGTCCGCAGAACGCTGAGGGTCGCGGGCGGCTGGGGGCGGTGGAGCACACCGCTCACTCGCGTAAAGGCGACGCCGTGCGCCGCCTCGAAAGCCGAGAGCAGCGGCTCCCACACGGCCAATTGGCGCGCGTGAAGCGGCTCGTCAGGGTCGGCGCGGTAGCAGAGGGTATCGGTCTCGGCATAACCGAGGAGGCCCTCGGCTGCGCCTTCGGGATCGGCGGCGACGATGTCGATCGCGTAGTCGGCCATGTCACGCAGGGGGAGGCTGGCGGGGTCGATTGTCTCGCCCTGGCCGCGCCATTCAGCTGCCAGCGCCTCGCCGAGTTCCTCGGTCGGCACAAGCTGCGGCGCACCGCCGACGGTCTTCACGCCCCGCGCATCGAGCATCACCTGCCACCCGCCCGCTTGGGCAGCGAGCGTGACGTCCTTGTAAAACCGCCGGATCATGGCTGGCGCGGGTCCTCCGCCTTGAAGCGGCGCGCGATGAAGCGGGGGAGGAAGAACACCTCGAGGAAGCCCAGAACCGCGAGCACCGCTCCCACCGCATAGGGCAGGTCGATCACCCCGCGCACGATGGCAAAGCCGAGCAACACCATCGCCACCCCGCCAAAGCGCGTGGCGGTGATGATGACAAAGCCGGTGCGCGCGCGCGCCTCGGCGGCTTCGCGGGTAGAGAGGCTCATGGCAGGATCTCCTCGAGCGCTGCGGCGAGCTCGGTGGCGGTCTCGACAACTTGCCCTGCACCGCTGGCGATCAGTTCGGCCGCGCCGTGATAGCCCCAGCCGACCCCGATGCCCGCGACCCCGATGCTGCGCGCCATCAGCATGTCGAAGCTGGTGTCGCCGATCATCACTGCCTCGCTCGGGAGCGCGCCTGCCTCGAACAAGGCGGCTTCGAGCATGGCCGGGTGAGGCTTGGAGGGGTGCCGGTCGGCGGTCTGGAGCGAGACGAACAGGTCGGCGATACCGTGGGCCGCAAGACAGGCGGCAAGGCCGCGGTCGGACTTGCCGGTGGCGACGGCAAGCTGCCAGCCCGCGCCGTGCAGCGCGCGCAGCAGTTCGGCGATGCCCTCGTAGAGCGGCTCGTCGAGCAAGCCTTCCTCTCGCCGCGCGCGGAAGCTGGAGCGGTAGAACTCGGTGACCGCGCGGTTCTGCTCGTCCGAAAGGGCCGGGGCGAGGGCGCGCACCGCGGCTGGCAGGCTGAGTCCGACGATGCGGCGCACCGCCTGATTGTCGGGCGCTTCGAGGCCGGCGCGGGTGAAGGCCCGCTCCATCGCCCAGCAGACATCGGCCTGCCCGTCGACCAGCGTGCCGTCGCAATCGAACACGGCGAGCCGGGTCATGCGCTGCCCCCCTCCGCATGGCTCCTGATCATGTGGGCAAGCGCGGCGTGACCGGCAGCCTCAAGGCCATCGGCAATCTGGGCGCGCTCTTCGGCGGACTTTTTCTGGGAGAGCTTGAGGGTCGGCCGCCACGCCTGCACTTCAAGTTCGAAGCCGGCGATGCCCTTGAACAGTCCGGCCCACATCTTTTCCGAGGATTCCTCGGCCAGCCACGGCTCGCCCTCCAGCCGCCCCTCGTGCTTGAGAATCGCGGCGTGAAGAAAGGCCTCGAGCCCCGCGTCGTCCATCTGCCGCACCCTGCCTTCGAGTTCGAGCGCGACGTAGTCCCAGGTCGGCACCGTGTCGCGGTTCGCATACCAGCGGGGCGAGACATAGGCGTCGGGGCCGTTGACCACGATCAGCGCGGTGGCGCCGTCCAAGTGCCGCGTCAGCGCATTGCCGCGTGCCAAGTGGAACCGCACCGCACCCTCGCCGGTCGAGAGCAGCGGCGTGTGCGCCACCCGCGGCCCCTCGGGGGTCTGGGCGAACACCATGCCGAAGCCGATCTCCTCGATCAGCGATTCCATCAAGGCCCGGTCGTCGGTGCGAAAGAGCGGATTGGGATGCATCAGCGGGTCGGCTTGCGGCCTGCTCCCTTGGGCTTGGCGCCGGTCTTCGGCTTGGCCCCCGCAGCGGGCTTGCCTTTCGGCTTGGGCTTGGACGGCGCCTTAGCCGCACCGCGAGCACGGCGGGGGCTGCGCTCTTCCTTGCGGGCCTGCTTGAAGTGGCGGCGCGCGGCCTGCTTCTTCTCTTCGCCGGTCTTCTCGGGCGTTTCCTCGCGCAAGGGCGAGGCGTCCGACATGCCCTGATCGAAGCCGAGCACCTCCATGCTCGCCGCGAAGTGCTGGGGCAGTTCCGCCGTGACGTCGAGCTTTCCGCCGGTTCCCTCTCCCGCCTTGGGTTCGGAAATGATCAACCGGCGCGCGTGCAGGTGCATCTTGCGGCTGACCGCACCGGTGAGGAAGGCGTCGGGGCCGCCATATTTGCCATCGCCCACGATCGGGTGGCCGATCGCGGCCATGTGGACGCGCAGCTGGTGGGTGCGCCCCGTCAGCGGCTCGAGCTCGACCCATGACGCGCGCTGCCCGGCGCTGTCGACCACCCGGTAACGGGTCTTGGCGGAAGCGCCGTTCTCCTCGTCGATATGCATCTTCTCGCCGCCGGTGCCCGGCTGCTTGGCGAGCGGCGCGTCGATCACGCCCTCGGCAAGGTCGGGTTTGCCCACGACAAGCGCCCAATAGACCTTCCGCGCAGAGCGACTGGCGAAGCGCTTGGAGAAGCTCGCGGCGCTCCCGGGGGTGCGCGCGATCAGCAACACGCCCGAGGTGTCCTTGTCGAGCCGGTGGACGAGGCGCGGGCGCGGCGTGCGCTCGTCCGCGACGAAGGCGTCGAGCAACCCGTCGACATGCTTGGTCGTCTTGCTCCCGCCCTGCGTGGCGAGGCCGGGGGGCTTGTTGAGCACGATCGCGCTGGGCGTCTCGCGGATCACCATGTCCTTGGCCTCGGCGATCTGTTCGGGGCTGAGCGCGCGCGCGCGGGGCTTAGCCGGCTCGCGCGGGGGCTCCTCGCCGCCCGGCGGCACGCGCAGGACCTGACCTGCGGCGAGGCGATCCTCGGGCTTGGCGCGCTTGCCGTCGACCCGGATCTGCCCGGTCCGCGCCCAGCGCGAGACGGTCGCAAAGCCGACCTGCGGCAGATTGCGCTTGAACCAGCGGTCGAGCCGGATGCCATCGTCATCCGCGCTGACGGTGAACTGGCGGACGCTCTCGTTGCCGGGGGCGGAGGCGGGGGCGCTCATCGCGGGCCTCCCTGCATGGCGACAAGGCCGATGATCACCGCCGCCATCCCTGCGACCAGCGAGGCGGCGGCATAGCCAGCGGCCATTCCCCCCTGACCGCGGTGGAGCATCGTGACGAGCTCGGACGAAAAGGCGCTGAAGGTGGTGAACCCGCCGAGCAGGCCGACGCCGATCAGCAGCCGCGCGGTCTCGGCGGCGGCTTCGCTCGGCGCGCCGCGCGCGCACCAGCCCACCAGCGCCCCCATGGCGAGACTGCCGACGATGTTGACCGCCAGCGTCCCCCACGGAAACGCATTGCCCTCGCCCGCCAGCGCGCTCACCCAGCGCCCCGCATGATAGCGCAGAACCGAGCCCACAGCGCCGCCGGCCGCGACATAAAGACTTGCCTTCAAGGGAGAGATCACACCGTCCATCGCGCGGCCATAGCGAGGCTCTTGCGCCGTGGCTAGGCAGGCGTGGCTCGGGAATGCACTCTGATGGCTTGCCATTTTGCCCGTGTTGCACTAGAGGGTCGCGGCTTGAAGGGCGGCTCCCCTTGGGAATCGCCCGCATTTCATTGGAAATTCACCGCGTACCCCTGCGCAGAATCATGCAGGGCTCTGGCGTTTGAACATGAGGTAATCGTCGTTTATGCAAATCATGGTTCGCGATAACAATGTCGATCAGGCCCTGCGCGCGCTCAAGAAGAAGCTGCAGCGCGAGGGCGTTTATCGCGAAATGAAGCTGCGTCGCCACTACGAAAAGCCCTCGGAAAAGCGCGCCCGCGAAAAGGCCGCCGCCGTGCGCCGCGCCCGCAAGATGGAGCGCAAGCGGATGGAGCGCGACGGGAGCAAATAATCCCGTCGTCAGGCGTTTATCCGGCATCGGAACGCTTGAAACCCCTTTGCCGATCAGCCATCAGGGCGCGGTTTCAACCCGCGCCCTTTTGTCGTCATCATGCCGCCTCGTCTGCGAGCGGCCCATCAGGACAAGACCATGACCGAGATTACCCGTGTTCCGATCCAGCCCGTCAAGAAGGGCTCGCTGACCAAGCTGTGGATCGGGGTGATCCTGGCCGTGCTGGTGGGTGCAGGTATCGCCTGGTCGGCCGTGCCGCGCGGGCTCGATGTCGATGTGGTCACCGCCGGTACCGGCCCGACGCCGAAGGAAGGCGAGGTCATCTTCGTCAAGTACAAGGGCAAGCTCGCCGCTGACGGCACCGTGTTCGAGGACGCGCAGACCAGCCCCTTCCCGGTCAAGGACCTGTTCCCCGAGGGCAACCCCTTCCTCTACGAGAAGGGCCAGATGATCCCGGGCTTCTATGAAGGCCTCAAGAACGTCCAGAAGGGCGGCAAGTACACGATCTTCATCCCCGCCGACATGGCCTATGGCGCAAGCCCGCCGCCGCAGTCGCCGATCCCGCCCAACGCCGATCTCGAGTTCGAGATCGAAGTGACCGGCATCCTCAGCCGCGCGACGGTGGAGCGCAATCTCCAGCTGCTGCG
>JAIYEK010000233.1 GCA_027487015.1 Erythrobacteraceae bacterium
AGCAGAGCGGCGGCGGAAAGCAGAGCGAGGCGCATCGGAAGACTCCTGGTTCGAATAGAATGCGCGCTACTCTGGTGGCGGGGCATGACAGAACCGTGGCAAGATTGAGATCGGTCCGGGCCGAATTGACAGGTCGGCCCGAAGCCCGATCATCTTGCACGCCATACCATCACGTTCCATCATCGACAGAATCGCAAACGGGGGGCGAAAGACCCATGTATAGAACGGCAGCTAACATCGCAGTCTTGGCATTCACCGTCCTTGCTACGCCAGCCAAGGATACTGATTGGGATTTCCTGCTGTACAACTATACAGCGGACGTGATCGAAAAGATCGAGATTGCGCCTGCCGGCAGTGGCAACTGGACGCCGAACAGGGGCGAACTGGAATCGGGATCCGGCGGCAAGGTGGCAGTCGGCCAGAAAACCACCGTCCTGTTCGACAAGGCGGCAAACGTCTGCCGGTTTGATATCCGCGCGACCTTTGACGACCGGACAACCGCGGTCTGGAGCGGCATCAACCTTTGCGACAATGCCCAAGTCGTCGTGTTCCTCAGGGGTGGGCAGGCGACATTCTATGCGATATGACGTCCGCGTCAGTCGTGCGGAAGGGTGCTGTAATCGGTGAGCGCGGCGTCCTTGAGTCCGCGCCATACGTTGCGCGCCTGCACCGTCTCGGCGACATCGTGGACCCGCAAGAGGTGGACGCCTGCCTCCATGCCCTTGAGCGCGAGGGCGATGGAACCGGCGAGGCGCTGGCCCGCCTCCTCCTCGCGCGACAAGGCCCCGATCATCCGCTTACGGCTCGCCCCCAGCATCAGCGGGCTGCCCAATGCGTGGAACAGCGGCAAGGCGTTGATAAGCGCAAGGTTCTCGGCGAGCGTCTTGCCGAAGCCGATGCCGGGGTCGAGGATGATGCGGTCCTCGGCGATCCCCGCAGCGATGGCCTGCGCGCGGGCGTAGTGGAGGAAATCGAACACTTCGCTCACCACATCGACGTAGCCCGGACCCTTGTGGAGGTCCTCGCCCGCCCCCGGCGCATGCATCAGCACCACCGGGCACCCGGCCCCCGCGACCACTTCCTTCGAGCGCGGATCGTAGCGCAGGGCCGAGACGTCATTGGCCATGTGCGCGCCCGCCGCAAGCCCCGCCGCCAGCACGCCCGCGCGCCGAGTGTCGAGGCTGATCGCGGCGCCCATCGCGGCGCAATATTCGATGGCGGGGACGACCCGGCGGATCTCCTCGTCCTCGAAAGTCGCCGCGGCGCCCGGGCGGGTGCTTTCCCCGCCGATATCGATGATCGCCGCGCCCGCCTCGAGCATGGCGGCGGCGTGCGCGCGGCCGGCCTCGGCGCTGTCGTGCTGGCCGCCATCGGAAAAGCTGTCGGGGGTGACGTTGAGGATGCCCATCACCTGCGGCTGGTCGAGCCGGACGGTGCGCGCGCCGAGCGTGAGCGGCGGGTGGCTCTTGGCAAGATTGGCCCACTGCGTCGCCGCCTCGTCCGCAAGGGCGCCCGAAAGCCGCGCGAGCGCCGCCTCGATTACGTCGCGTGTCCCGGTGATGCGCTCGGCCACCGCGCGGCCATCGCGCAGCACCAGCGCGAACTCGCGGGCATAGGCCATGCTGCCCCCCAGCCGCACCGCCGCGCCCTCCACCGCTTGCGGGCCAGAGACCAGGGTCAGCGGGTGGATGTAGACGGAATCGGCCACGGGGGGCGATCAGTCCTCGGCGGCGAGCAGGTAGAGCTGGCGCGCGGCGTCGATCGGCTGAACGTCTCCGGCCTGCTCGTAGTGCCAGAATGCCCAACCGTTGCAGCTCGGCGCGCCCTGCAGGTCTTTGCCGAGCCCGTGGATCGAGCCGGTCTTGCCCTGGCACTCGAGCGAGCCATCCGCGCGCACCGTGGCGATAAAGCGGCGCTTCTTGTCGAAGATCTGCGAGCCGGGCGGGATCAGCCCCGCCTCGACCACCGCTCCGAACGCCACCTTGGGCGCGGCGCGGGGCGATTGCATCGTGGTGAGCGCGCTTTCATCGAGCGGCAGCTCGCGAGCGATGCGCTTCTCCGCCACGCCGCGATAGAAATCCTCGCGCTCGCAGCCGATCCATTCGCGCCCCAGCCGCTTGGCCACCGCCCCGGTGGTGCCGGTACCGAAGAAGGGATCGAGCACCACGTCGCCCTTCTCGGTGGTCGCCAGCAGCACGCGGTAGAGCAGCGCTTCGGGCTTTTGCGTCGGGTGGGCTTTCTTGCCGTTTTCCTTCAGCCGCTCGCCCCCCGAGCAGATCGGCAGCACCCAGTCAGAGCGCATCTGGAGCTCGTCATTCAAGGTCTTCATCGCGCGGTAGTTGAAGTGGTAGCGCGCCTTCTCGCCCATGCTCGCCCAGATCAGCGTCTCGTGCGCGTTGGTGAAGCGGGTGCCCTTGAAGTTGGGCATGGGGTTGGTCTTGCGCCAGACGATGTCGTTGAGGATCCAGAAGCCGAGGTCCTGGAGGATCGAGCCGACGCGGAAGATATTGTGGTAGCTGCCGATCACCCACAAGGCGCCGTCAGGCTTGAGCACGCGGCGCGCCTCGGTCAGCCATTCGCGCGTGAACTTGTCGTAGACCGCCATGCTGTCGAACTGGTCCCAGTGGTCGGTCACCGCATCGACATGGCTGCCATCGGGCCGCGCAAGATCGCCGCCGAGCTGGAGGTTGTAGGGCGGGTCGGCAAAGACGAGGTCGACGCTGGCGGTGGGGAGCGAGCGCATCGCGGCGATGCAGTCACCCGGCAGGATGCGGCCGAGGGGCAGATCGAGCGGGCGCGCAGTTTCGAGCGTTTTTTCAACGCCCTTCGCACGCGACTTCACCTTTTCTATCACGCCAGCCACGGGGCCCTCGCCTGTCATGTGTGGGAACTTATCCACAGGCATGAGTCTTTGAAGAGTCCGCGTCAAGCCTCTAATTTTGCGCCTGCTTTGTGACACGCACGGTCATGCCGGCGGAACGAAACGAGTCCGGCACAAGATGTAGAGTCCGGGAGGGCGCGCGGGACTCCAGATGCGGGGGTGTGGCGGGGAGGACTCACCCGCGCCCGAAGGCGACCTAGATCAACACCAGCTGCGCCACCGGCGCGAAGCTGCGGCGGTGGAGCGGGGTCGGGCCATGCAGTCGCAGCGCCGCGAGGTGTTCGGCGGTGCCATAGCCCTTGTTGCGCTCCCACCCGTAATGCGGGTGCACGGCGGCGGCTTCCAGCATCATCCGGTCGCGCCATTCCTTGGCGATGATCGAGGCGGCGGAAATGGCCGGCTCAATCCCGTCCCCGCCGACGATGGCTCGGGCTGGCCAGCACCACTCGGCGCAGCGGCCGTGGGGGGTCATGTTGCCGTCGATCAGCACCTCGCGGGTCTCGCGGCCGAGCGCCGCCGTCAAAGCCCCGACCGCGCGGGTCATCGCCAGCATCGTTGCCATGAAGATGTTGACCCGGTCGATCTCCTCGGGCTCGACCACTGCGACCGCCCAGCCGGACCCGGCCCGGATCGCTTCGTCGAGACGCGCGCGGCGGGCGGGCGATAAGCGCTTGGAATCGTCGAGCCCGGAAGGTATCGCGCGTCCTAGAACCACGGCCGCTGCCACCACCGGCCCGGCGAGCGGCCCGCGGCCTGCCTCGTCGACGCCGATCACCAGCGGCTCGCTCAAGCCGATCAATTCCGGAGTGACCCCAAGCATGATCCGTTCCGCCCGTCTGTTCGCTGTCATTTCGTCGCCCGCGCTGATGCTGGCAAGCTGCGCGAATGCCGAAACCGGGGACAGCGCTGTCGCACAGGCCGGGGAGGCGTTCACCGTGACCGACGTGGCGGGCTTCGAGGAGCCCTGGGCGATCGCCTTCGCGCCCGGCACCGCGACGCTGTTCGTCACCGAGAAGGCGGGGACGGTGAAGCTCTTCGACACCAAGACCGGCGAAACCGCGACCGTCACCGGCGCGCCCAAGGTCGATTACGGCGGCCAGGGCGGATTGGGCGACATCGCCTTCCTGCCCGCCGAAGCCGCAGCCACGCTCGGCACCCGCACGATTTACCTGAGCTGGGTCGAGGCCGGAGAAGGCGACATCCGCGGTGCAGCGGTCGGCAAGGGCACGCTGGTGTGCTCCGCGCCCACCACCTGCGCGATCGAAGGCCTGTCGGTCATCTGGCGCCAGACCCCCAAGGTTACGGGCCGCGGGCATTTCTCCCACCGCCTCGCCTTCTCGCCCGACGGCAAGTACCTGTTCGTCGCCAGCGGCGAGCGGCAGAAGATGCAGCCCGCGCAGGACACCGGCGTGACGCTCGGCAAGATCGTGCGCCTCAACCTCGATGGCACCCCGGCTGCGGGCAATCCGATGGCCGACAAGGGCGGCGTCTCGGCCGAAATCTGGTCGATGGGCCACCGCAACATCCTCGGGATGGCGTGGGACGGCGAGGGGCGCCTGTGGGAAGTCGAGCACGGCCCGGCGGGCGGCGACGAACTCAACCTCGTCACACCCGGCGCCAATTATGGCTGGCCGGTGCGCTCGAACGGCGAGCATTACAACGGCGATCCGATCCCCGATCACGAGGCCGGTGACGGCTTCGCGCAGCCCGCGACGAGCTGGAACCCGGTGATCGCGCCGGGCGGGATGATCCTCTACACCGGCGACCAGTTCCCCGCGTGGAAGGGCCATGCCCTGATCACCGGCCTGGCGACGCAGTCGGTGGTCGATGTCGTGATCGAGGGTGAGAAGGCACGCGAAGTGGCCCGCCACGAGTTCGATTCGCGCCTGCGGGCCATCGCGCAAGGCCCGGACGGGGCGATCTGGGTGGCGCAGGACGGCAAGGGCGCACGGTTGCTCAAGCTCACCGCCAAATGAGCGCATCCCCCCGCGCGGCCGACACCGCGACGATCATCCCGCTCGAAGCGGTCGATCCCGCCATGATCGAGGAAGTCCTCGACCGCGCCTTCGGGCCGGAGCGCCACGCGCGCACCGCCTACCGGATCCGCGAAGGCATGGCATGGCTCCCCGGCCTGAGCCTCGCCGCGCTCGACGAGAATGACCTCTTGGTGGCGACAATCCAGTGTTGGCCGGTGGGCTTGCAGACCAAGCAAGGGCAGGTGCCGCTGGTGATGGTGGGGCCGGTCGCAGTGGTGCCCGAGCGTCAGGGCGAAGGCTTTGGCATCGGGCTGATGAGCGCGATGATCGCCGAGGATGCGCGGCTGGCGGGCGCACGTGGCCCAGCCCTCCCGCAGGTGCTGATCGGCGATGCATCCTACTATGGCCGCTGGGGCTTTTCCGCCGCGCTGACCGGCGGCTGGCGCTGCCCGGGGCCCTATGAGCAGGACCGCTTGCTCGCCCGCGGAACCGGTCTTGCCGCGATGCCGGCCGAAGGCATGCTGGGACCGTGGGAGGGCTAGGGGCTCTTAACCCCTTCACCTCGCGCGCCCCATCTGCCATCCCCTCACAGCCATGCCCTACGATCCGCCCCCGCACCTTGCCGGCCTGACACTCGCCCAGATCGCCGAACTGGTCGAAGCGCGCCAGCTTCCCCCGGTCGAAAGCTGGTCGCCCGCCAAGATCGGCGAGAGCCACATGGTGATCGCCGCCGACGGAACGTGGTTCCACGAGGGCGGCGTGATCCGCCGCGAGGCGATGGTGCGCGCCTTTGCGAGCCTGCTGACCCGCGACGATGCGGGGCACCACTGGCTGGTGACGCCCGTGGAGAAGCTCGCGATCGAGGTCGAGGACGCGGCCTTCATCGCCACCGATTGCGTGCGGAAAGGCGATGCGCTGGCATTCCGGCTCAACACCGACGAACTTGTGATCGCCGGCCCCGACCACCCCTTGCGCGCGGCAGGGTCGGCCGACGAGCCAGCGCTCTACCTCTACGTGCGGCGCGGGTGCGAGGCGCGGCTCAACCGCTCGACCTGGGCGCAGCTTGCCGAGATCGCGATTGCCGAGGGGGCCGAGGCAAACGGCTGGCAGATCGCCAGCGCCGGCGCGACATTCCGCCTCCTGCCATGAGCCTCTACGATCCCCTCGCCCGCGCCTTTGCCGAAGGCCATGCGCGCGACATTCCCGACCTCTTGAGCGATGCGCACTTTGCCCAGGATGGCCGCGCCACGCCCGCCGCGGTGCTAATCGCGATCACCGACGTGGCGCATGACCCGCAGGTCATCCTCACCCAGCGCCCCCGTGCGATGCGCGATCATCCCGGACAGGTCGCCTTCCCGGGCGGCAAGATCGACCCGGGCGAGGACGCGGTGACCGCCGCCTTGCGCGAAGCCGAGGAGGAGCTGGCCCTCCCCCGCAATGCCGTCCGCGTAATCGGCACCAGCGACGTCTATCACACCGGCACCGGCTTTCTGGTGACCCCGGTGGTGGGCGTGGTGCCCCCCGGCCTGCCGCTCGTCCCCAGCCCCGAGGAAGTCGAGGCGTGGTTCGAGGCCCCGCTCGCCCTGCTGCTCGATCCCGCCAGCTGGACGGCGAACGAGGTGTTCTGGCGCGGCGCGAACCGGCGCTATCTTGAGCTCGACTGGCAGGGATTTCGCATCTGGGGCGTGACCGCGGCAATCATCGCCAATCTGTCGCGCCGCATCTCGCTGGAGGCCTTGCGCGATGCTGCGTGATCTGGCTCACGCTGACTGGACCAAGCGCGAGGGCCTTGCCCTGCTGACCCGCGCGCTGGGGGCCGAGAACATCCGCTGGGTCGGCGGGGCGGTGCGTGACGGGTTGCTCGGGGTCGCCGTCCACGATGTCGATTGCGCGACCAAGCTGATGCCCGCCGAGGTGATCGCCGCTTGTGGCCGCGCCGGCATCCGCACCGTGCCGACTGGGATCGACCACGGCACCATCACCGCGATCCTCAAGGACGGCCCGGTGGAGGTCACCACCCTGCGCCGCGATGTCGCCACTGATGGGAGGCGCGCGACCATCGCCTTTGCGCAAGACTGGCCCGAAGACGCCGCGCGGCGCGATTTCACCATCAACGCGCTCTACGCCCACCCCGAGACGCTGGAGATCGCCGATTACTTCGGCGGGATCGCCGACCTCGAGGCGCGCCGGGTGCGGTTCATCGGGGACGCGCGGCAACGGATCGCCGAGGATCACCTGCGCATCCTGCGCTACTACCGTTTCCAGACCCGCTTCGGCGCCGACCTCGACCAAACCACCGAGGACGCCTGCGCCGACCTCGCCCACACCCTCAAAGGCCTCAGCCGCGAGCGGATCGCGGCGGAACTATTGGCGCTCCTCGCCCTGCCTGATCCGCACGCCACCGTGGCGCGGATGCGCAGCCGCGGCGTGCTGCCGGTGATCCTGCCCGAGGCCTGCCCGCCCCAAATCGCCGCCCTAGCCCGCGTGGTCGCCGCCGAGGCCGCGCAGGGCATCGCCGCCGATCCGGTTCGGCGCCTCGCCGCGCTGCTCCCGCCGAGCCCGGAGGTGGCCGAGACCGTCGCCGCGCGCCTCCGCCTCTCCAAGGCCCAGCGCGCCCGTCTGGTCGCCGCCGCCGAGCGGACAGCGGAAGATGCTGCAAATCCCAAGTCGCTCGCCTACCGCCTGACCCCGCCCATCGCGATCGACCGGCTGCTGCTGGCGGGTAGCGATGCACGGGTGCTGCAAGGCTGGAGCGTACCCGTCTTCCCCCTGAAGGGCGGCGTGATCGTCGCGCGCGGGGTGACCGCGGGGCCTGCGGTGGCGCGCCTGCTCCAGCAGCTCGAAGCCCGCTGGGTCGCCGAGGGCTTCCCCGGGCCCGAACGGGTGAACCAGATGCTTGCCGAGGAGCTTGGGTCAAGCGCATTCAATTTCGACGAGATTCCAGACCCTCAACCACGCCGAACGCCGAAGAACGGCTGACATACTTTTCTTCCATCTCCGGCAACGACCCCAATTCTTGGTTGCGCGAAGTATTGAAACATGAAAACGTAGAGGTGGTTATTTATAGCTCAGGGGGGGCTGCCATGATCACAACCGACGTATTTCGTAAACTCGTACCCGCGATCGGCATTGAGAACGCGGCGCGTTGGGCTTCGGCCATGGAGGCCGCTCGCAAGCATGCAGGCATCACCAAGAAGCGCGAGGCGATACATTGGCTGGGTCAGATGTGCCATGAAAGTGGCGGCTTCAAGACTTTTGAAGAAAACCTCAATTATAAGGCTGAACGGCTTACAAAGGTCTGGCCCAAACGATTTCCGACTATCGCGGATGCCACGCCCTTCGCTGGAAATCCTAAGGCCTTGGGTAACAAGGTCTACAACGGCCGCATGGGCAATAGGCTCGGCAGCGATGATGGTTGGTATTTTCGTGGCCGCGGCCCGAAACAGATTACTGGACGCGACAATTACACTGCATTTGGCAAATGGCTGAACAACCATGTCGGTGACCCGACTGATATTCGACTACAGCCGGAACTCTTGACCACCAGCCAATATGGGTCTTTGAGTGCAGCCTGGTTTTGGGATAAGAACAAGATCAATGCAGCCATTGCAGCCAATCCCAACGACGAAAAGGCCTGCGAGGTAGTTACCCAAATCATCAATGGCGGCAGAATTGGGTTTGCTGAAAGATGGATTTGGACAAAACGCGCCCAAGCAGCATTCGGATAGAGCTGGGTGTATGCCTATAGATTTTGTCTCAGGCCCCTTTAGAACACCTTCCAACCAATACAGATCACCCTTACGGAGCCGATTTGGGTTCAGGGTGACCCGGATTGGTCCGAAAGTGCTCTAACCAAACTTGCCGGCCTTGGGGAACCCCTGCGGCGGCATCCGCCCGGCCGCGCCGCGCGCGACCTTCCACATTTTGATCTCGGTCTCGGTGCGGGTGCGCTCGCCCGAACCGCCCATCTGCCAGCTGAGGCCATCGGCCAGCACGAAGGTGGTGGCGTCCGCCATCCCGCCGTCGCGGTAGCGTTGCAGCTGGACCCCTTGACCCCTCGACATGACGGGCAGTTCCTCGAGGTTGAAGACGACGAGCTTGCGGTTGTCGCCGACCACCGCGACATGATCGTGGCCCTCGCCAATCGGGCGGATGACCGACAGCTTGGCGCCGTCCTTGAGGTTCACCACCTGCCGCCCCTTGCGGGTTTCGGCGAGCAGCTCGTCAAGTTGTGCGACAAAGCCCTTGCCGTGGCTTGAGGCGAGGAGCAGCCGGCCGCCGGGCTTGTGGACCATCATCGCGCAGATATTGGCCTCGCTTTCGAGGTCGATCATCGTGCGCACCGGCTCGCCGAACCCGCGCGCGCCGGGGAGCTTGTCGCAGCCCAGCGTGAAGAACCGCCCGTCCGATGCCGCCAGCAGCAGCTTGTCGGTGGTCTGCGCGTGGAGGATGAAAGCGAGGCCGTCACCCTCCTTGTATTTGAACTCCTGATCGAGCGGCACATGCCCGCTCGCCGCGCGGATCCAGCCCTTCTGGCTGAGGATCACCGTGACCGGCGCCTTCTCGATCATGGCGTCCATGCTGAATTCGACCGTGGCGGCAGCCTCGGCGATCAGCGTGCGGCGCGCGCCCAGCGGAGTGTCCTCGGCGTAGGACTTGCGCAGAGTGCGCAGGTCCTTCTTGAGGCGGGTGCGCTGCTTGGCCGGGCTTTCGAGGAGCGCCCTCAAATCGGCCTCTTCGGCGAGCAACTCGTCCTGCTCCTTGCGCAGCTGCATTTCTTCCAGCTTGCGCAGGGAGCGCAGCCGCATGTTGAGGATCGCTTCGGCCTGCCGGTCGGTCAGCTCGAATTCGGCGATCATCACCGGCTTGGGCTCGTCCTCGGTGCGGATGATTTCGATCACCCGGTCGAGGTTGAGGAAGGCGATGATGTAGCCGCGCACCAGCTCCAGCCGGTCGGCGATCTTCTCGAGCCGGTGCTGGGCGCGGCGCTGGAGGATGTCGATCTGCGCGAAGGTCCAGCTTTCGAGCAGTTCCTTCAGCCCCATCACCATCGGCGTGCGCCCGAACCCGGGCCGCGCGTCGAGGACGTTGAGGTTGAGGCTGAAGCGGGTTTCCAAGTCCGTCAGCTTGAACAGGCTCTCCTTCAGGAGCTCCGGATCGACATTGCGGCTCTTGGGGACGATCACGATGCGGATCGCGGTGTCGCTTTCGTCGCGTACGTCCTCGAGGATCGGCAGCTTGCGGTCGGCGATGGCCTGCGCGATCTGCTCGATCAGCTTGGACTTGGGCACCTGATAGGGGATTTCCGAGATCACCAGCTGCCACTGGCCCCCGCCCAGCCGCTCGATCCCGGCGGCGATATCGGCCTCGTCCTTGGCCTCGGGCGCGAGGAAGCGGCCGCGCAGGCGGAAGGCGCCGCGGCCGGTGCGATAGGCCTCGGTGATGGCCGCCGCGCTGTCGATCACCTGACCGCCGGTGGCGAAATCGGGGCCCTTGAAAAGCTGCATCAGCTCTTCGTGACTGACCGAGGGGTTGTCGATCAGCGCCAGCGTCGCATCGATGATTTCGGCGACATTGTGGCTGGGGATCGAAGTCGCCATCCCCACCGCAATCCCGCTCGACCCATTGGCGAGCAGATTGGGGAACAGGCCGGGGAAGATCTCGGGCTCGATCTCTTCGCCGTTGTAAGTGGGGAGGAAATCGACCGTGCCTTCGTCGAGCCCCGCCATCAGTTCGAGCGCGGTGCGGGTCAGGCGGGCTTCGGTGTAGCGGTAGGCTGCGGCGTTATCGCCATCGACATTGCCGAAGTTCCCCTGCCCCTCGACCAGCGGATACCGCAGGCTGAAATCCTGCGCGAGGCGGACCATCGCGTCATAGACCGAGGCGTCGCCATGGGGGTGATACTTGCCGATCACATCGCCGACCACGCGCGCCGATTTCTTGAAGGCATCGCTGGGGTTGAGCTTCAATTGCCGCATCGCCCACAGCAGGCGGCGGTGGACCGGCTTCAACCCGTCGCGCAGGTCGGGGAGCGAGCGCGCGGTGATCGTCGAGAGCGCATAGACCAGATAGCGCTCGGACAGCGCGGCATCGAAGGGCGCATCGACGATCGCGTCGAAGCCGTCATCGGGAGTTTCGGTGGTGGGGGGCGCGGCCATGCCCCCCCATAACAACCGCCGCGGGCCCAAGGGAGAGGGGTTTCCACAGGGTTGCAAATTTCATGCGCGAGGCGATCGCGGCAAGAATATGGCGATATTGTGGTTTTATTATGGCGAAAATGAGGCATGATTGCGGCGAAACTGAGGCGAAGCCGCTGAGTCGCAGCCTGCCGTTCAGCTTCATGAGGAGAGAACACATGCGTAAGACCCTGATTTGCGCCGTTTCCATCATTGCCCTCACCGTCACCGCCTGCAGCAAGCCGGCCGATGATGCCGACCACTCGATGGCCACGGAGGAAACCTCTGCCAGCCAGACCGCCGTCGCCGCCGAGGCCGCCTCCACCAGCGAGCCTGCCCCTCCCGCTGCTGCCGAACGCGCCGATGGGGGGAGCAAGGCCCTCCCCGCGCTCGGCAAAATCCCCACCAGCTTGCCCCAGCTCGCCTACGAATATGATTACCGCTGGAAGCTGGAGGCGGGCGAAATCGGCTCGCTCCAGCGCCGCCACGCCTCGCTGTGCGAGCAGCAGGGCCCGGCCACCTGCCAGATCATCGGAATGACCAAGACCGGCGCCGAGGAAGGCGAGGTCGAGGGCGTGCTCGAAATGGCGGTCGCCACCCGGCAGGCGCGGGCCTTCGGCGCGCTGATCGAGGACGAGGCGCTGGATGTCGGCGCCGAGCAGGTCTCGGCCGAAATCGCGTCGGAAGAACTCTCCAAGCAGATCGTCGACACCGAGGCCCGCGTGCGCGCCCGCTCCGAACTGCGCGACCGGCTGACCGACGTGCTGCGCACCCGCAAGGGCAAGGTCGAGGAACTGGTCGCGGCCGAGCGCTCACTCGCCGAGGTCAACGAGGAGATCGATCAGGCGAAAAGCTGGCTCAAGGAGATGGGGGGCCGCGTCGCCTATAGCCGCGTCACCGTCCACTACGAGACCGGATCGGCGGCCGGCAGCAACTTCCTGCGCCCCGTCCAGGGCGCGCTCGGATCGCTCGGCGCGATCTTCGGCTGGATCGTCGCGCTGCTGATCCTGGCGGGCGCGGTGGCGGTGCCGGTGTGCGGAGCTTGGTGGGTACAGAGCGCGCTGCGCCGCCGCCTTACCACCCCGCCCGCACCGGCCCCGCACGCGCCCGACCCCTCCTGACCCACGGCCCGCCGCGCGCGCCCCGCGTTCCGCTGTGCCGGAAGGAACACGGGGCCGCGCGGCGGACTAGTCCCGGGGCACCCATCCACAGGAGAGCCCCATGCAACGCGTCCTCATCATCGCCACTGACGGTTTCGAACAGTCCGAACTCATGGAACCCAAGCGCCTGCTCGAGGAAGCGGGGGCCGACGTCACCCTCGCCAGCCTCAAGCCGGGCGAAATCCGCGGCTGGGACCAGAAGGATTGGGGCGAGAGCGTCGCGGTCGATCTGCTGGTCGGCGACGTCGCCAGCGAGGATTACGACGCGCTGCTGCTCCCCGGCGGGCAGATGAACCCCGACATCCTGCGCATGGAGCACAAGGTGATCGACATCATCCGCGAGTTCGATGCCGAGCAGAAGCCGATCGCGGCGATCTGCCATGCGCCCTGGCTGCTGGTCGAGGCCAATGTCGTCGAAGGGCGCACCGTCACCAGCTGGCCCTCGCTCCGCACCGATCTCGCCAATGCCGGCGCGGCGGTGGTCGACGAGGAAGTGGTGATCGACGGCAATCTCATCACCAGCCGCAAGCCCGGTGACATCCCCGCCTTCACCCAGGCGCTGATGGCCGCGCTCGACATGGTGCCCGCCGACTGAGCGGGCGCGGCGCGGCTACATCCGCCGCGCGTCGGCGTGGCTCGCGGGGATGGTGACGGTCAGCCCGTCCATCTCGGCCGCCACCTCGATCTGGCACGACAGGCGCGAGGTGCGCCGCGCGCCGGCGGCGAAATCGAGCATGTCTTCCTCCTCCTCGGCGGCGGGAGGCAGGCGGTCGAACCATTCGGGCGCGACGATCACGTGGCAGGTCGAGCACGCCATCTGCCCCTCGCAGGTGCCCTCCAGCGGCAACCCTGCCGCCTGACCCACGCGCAGCAGGCTGTCGCCCGGTTCTGCCGTGACCGCGACCGGCTTGCCGCTCGGGTCGATGAAGGTGATGGCGATGCTCACAGGCCCTGCTCCTTCGCGGCGGCGTTGATCGAGGCGGCGGCGGATTCGAGCTCCGCTGCGCTCGTATAGCGCCCGAAACCGAGGCGGATAGAGGACTTTGCTTGGGCGTCGCTGAGGCCGATGGCGCGCAGCACGTGGCTCGGCCGGCCCGATCCGCTCGCGCAGGCAGAGCCGGCGGAGAACATGATCTGGCGGCAATCGCTCATCAGCCGCGCGACATCGAGGCCATCGCGCCGGATGTTGAGATTGCCGTGCCAGCGGTCAACCGCGCTCCCGTTCAAGGTCCAGTCGCTGAACGCTTCCCGCGCGATGTTCCACAAATGTTTCACGTGAAACATCTGCTCGGTGAGCCCCTCGGCCGCCACCTGCGCCGCCGCGCCGAAACCTGCGCACAGCGCCGGCGAGAGCGTGCCCGAGCGCCAACCGCCCTCCTGGCCGCCACCATGCAGCAACGGGGCGGCAACCACTCGCTCACGCACCCACAACGCCCCGATACCCTTGGGGCCGTGGACCTTGTGGGCCGAGATGGCGATGAAATCGGCCGCGACCTCGACCGGGACCTTGCCATAGGCCTGCACCGCATCGACCAGCACCTTGGCCCCAACGCCCCGTGCGATCTCAACTACCGCGGCTATCGGGTTCCTCACGCCGATCTCGTTATTGATCGCCATGACTGCGACAAGACCCGTCGACGACGTGACATGACCCGCCAACGCTTCGACATCGGCGCGGCCATCAGGGGTGACCGGCAGCACCGTAAAACGCCGCCCCTGCGCGCGGACCGCCTCGGCGCAATCGAGCACCGCGGCGTGCTCGGTGGCGAAGGTGACGACGTCGCCGGGCGTGCCGAGGATCACGGCATTGATCGCTTCGGTCGCGCCGGAGGTGAACACGAGCTTTCCGCCTTCGGGCAGCAAGGCCGCAACCCGCTCGCGCGCGGTCTCGACCGCGGCGGCGGCCATGCGGCCCATCTTGTGGGGACTGTGCGGGTTGCCGAAGGTGTCGCTGTCCGGCCCGCCGAGCCACCGCAGCATCGCCTCGCGCACTTCGGGCGCGAGCGGGGTGGTAGCCTGGTAGTCGAGGTAGATCATGGGGTTACTACCCTCCCCTCGTCATTGCGAGGAGCCGAAGGCGACGCGGCAATCCATGGACTGCCGTCGCATCGAGCCGCAAGGTTCGGCCATGGTTTGCTTCGCTGCGCTCGCAATGACGAAGTCAGCATAGCGAAGCCCAAGCCTCGCTGAACCGCTCCAGCTCCTCAGGCGTGGTATTCCACCCCAAACTCACCCGGATGGTCCGCGCCGCGACATCGTCGGGCACCCCGAAGGCGTCAAGCACGCGGCTCTTCTTGAGCGTGCCGGAAGAACACGCGCTCCCCGCCGACACGGCAAAGCCCATGGCGTCGAGGCGGATCAGGAGGGCTTGGGCCGACAGCGTCGGGTGCGCGATGCCGGTGATCCACGGGCACGAGAGGTAAGGATGCGCCCTGGCGTTCTCCAACGCGTCGTTACTGCCGGTAATGGCCGCGTAAAGTTCTCGCCGGAAATCGGTCTGCTGCTTCCAAGTCGTTTGCCAACTGTCCAACCCGCCGCACTCCAGGGCCGCCGCCATGCCGAGGACCGCCGGCAGGTTCTCGGTTCCTTGCCGATAGCCCCGCTCGTGGCCTCCAGTCGGCTCCAATAGATTGAAATCGCGTACCAAAAGTGCACCCACACCGATTGGCCCGCCGAACTTGTGCGCGGAGATGACGATGAAGTCCGAGAGGGGGTCAATCGGTTCCTTCCCCGCCGATTGCGAACAATCGTTGAGGATGAGTGCGCGCTCGTTGCGAAAGAGATCGTCGAGCGGCTTCAGCTCGGACCACATGAAGGATCCGGTCTCGGAATTGATCGACTGGATCGAGACAAGAGCTCTTCCCTCCTTCTCAAGCTCGCTTGCCAGCCACGTGTAATTGACAGCGTGCGCTAGGGGAATCTGATCGACCGGGGCGACGGAAGCATCCGGCGCCGCGCGAAACACCGCGTCATGCTCCACGGCGCTGACGATCCGCCGCTCGACCTTCGCCCGGTTGAGCGCGATCCACAGCGCCTCGCTCGCCCCGCTCGTAAAGATCAGCTCCCCGTCCCAGCCCAGCGCCCGCTTGATCCGCTCGCGCGCATCTTCCAGCGCCGCACGCGCACGCCGCCCTTCCGCGTGAGGCGAGGAGGGGTTGGCCCATAGCCGCAACCCCTCTTCCATCGCCGCGCGCGCCTCGGGGCGCAGCGGGGAGGTCGCGGCGTGGTCGAGATAGACCCTGTCCGGAATGGTTCAGCCCTCGGTAAAAAATTGCGATTTGCGCGGCTCCGCCTATATAGGGCTCACACCGCCGAGCGCCACCCGGCGCCGCGCCATCTCATTCTGACAGGGTTCCGCATGCCGTCCGTCATCTTCCCCGGCCCCGAAGGCCGTCTCGAAGGCCGTTTCTCCCCGCCCCCCCGCCCGCGCGCGCCCGTGGCGATGATCCTCCATCCGCACCCCGAAGGCGGGGGGACGATGAACGACCGGATCGTGCAGCGGCTCTACAAGACCTTTGCCGATCGCGGGTTCGCCACACTGCGCTTCAACTTCCGCGGCGTGGGCCGCTCGCAAGGCAGCTTCGACAGCGGCGTCGGCGAGCTGTCCGACGCGGCGAGCGCGCTTGACTGGGTGCAGTCGATCCACCCCGAGGCGCAGAGCACCTGGATCGCGGGCTACAGCTTCGGCGCGCTGATCGGCATGCAATTGCTGATGCGCCGCCCCGAAGTGCGCGGCTTCATCTCGGTCGCGCCGCCTGCCAACATGTATGATTTCAGCTTCCTCGCCCCCTGCCCCGCCAGCGGCATCTTCGTGCAGGGCGCGGCCGACACGGTGGTGCAGCCGGGCGCAGTGCAGAAGCTGGTCGACAAGCTGCGGACCCAGAAGCACATCACGATCCACCACGAGGAAATCCCGCGCGCCAACCACTTCTTCGAGAACGAGCTCGACGATCTGATGCGCTCGGTGGACAATTATCTGGATTTCCGCCTCTCGCCGGACTGCCCGATTAAATAAACCTGTCCTTGCGGACCCGCCTCCGCGCGTGATTTCTTGTGAGCGCAGCCGCCTCCGCGGCTGCGTCCTCGGTGCTGTTCCTCCGCTTCGCTCCGGGCACCTGCGGCTCGCGCCGTGCGCTCGCGGTCGCTGCGCGACCGATACCAGTGCTTCCAGATCGACTCGCGC